>JAMWBX010000020.1:673-9795 GCA_023818725.1 Candidatus Omnitrophota bacterium | reverse complement strand
ATAGCTTTTCAGCAATGCGCCTGATATCTGACAGAGATTTTTCTTCAAAAACCTTGTGAAGGGTATCAGGGTTATTAAAATCAAGGATAATTGAATTGTGCCCTTTTTCCCTCAAACAGGCAGCAAGAGTTGCCAGCCCGTTATCAGGGATAAAATCTGACATAATCTTTGGAACACCCGCAATAGTAATCAGCACTGAATTTGTGTTCACCTGTGTTCAATTTTGTACATTAAGTCTAAACTTTAAACCGTCAAGTATTTATGTTATCCCTGAATGAAATTTGTGTCAAATGTGTACAAAAATGTACACTAAATTTTGCTGGTTTTTCATTACAAGGCAATTTTCTGACAAAATGGCGCCAATATTTATAGGGCTTGCTCACACTTTTTTATTTTAACGATAACTTGGCACACTCTTTGCTTTAATAATCAAGAGAGCGAAAGGAGAAAAAATGATAAAAAAAATATGCCTGACAATCCTTCTGCTGCAGTACTATTGCTTTTCGCAGGGATACAGAAATCCGCCACCAGGTACCATCTCATTGATGAATGCCGGAGCATTCACAGCTCAGGCAGACGACGCATCTGCATGCGTTCTGAATCCTGCCGGGCTGGTATTATTGAAAAAAAGCCAGATTCAAACAGGAATTCTTGGATTGTTTTCAGAAACGAAATATTTAGGAAACATGATTTCGACAGAGAAAAAAAATAATTTTGCGGTTCTTGGAAATATCTATGTGGGTTTTGTACCGGAAAAATCAAATCTTCGTTTTGGTTTCGGAATAACAAGTCCTTACGGGCAACAAATCCAGTGGCACCGTCAGATAACAGAAACATTCTGGGCTTACAATGTCCCGTACTATGGAGAAATGAAATTTGTCACAGTTACATCTTCAATAGCATTACCTATCACAAAAACGATAAGCTTAGGTTCAGGAATTGATATACACAGAAGCTTCGTTGAAACAAGACAGTCCGTACCGTGGTCTTTCATAACGCAAACCCCGGATGGAACTGCAACATTGAAGGGAGAAGATGTCGCAGCGTCATTCAGAATAGGTATCCATTATCACAAGAAAAACCACTCCTTGGGATTAACCTGGAGTTCACCATTTGAAGCCAGCTATACCGGAACATTTTCAATGACAAATTTCCCATCCGCACTTCCACCCTTTCTTCAAGGAATTCAACCATCAGTAAAAAGCACATTTACAATAAAATTTCCTGAAATATACTCATTAGGGTATAGATGGAAGAATGAAAAACTGGCTGTTCAATTAGGGTTAGAATCTGTTAAATATTCATGCCTGAAAAAAATTGTTGTGGATGCTGGTCCTGATAGCTTGCTCATTCCGCCACTGATAAAAAACTGGCAGGATGTCTGGAATTATTCAGCCGGCATTGAGTATAATTTAAATCGAAAATGCAGATTGAATGCAGCAATAGGCTTTATTCAATCACCTGTACCTGATGATACTTTTGAACCAACACTGCCTGACGCAGATAGATTTATTTATTCCGCAGGGATAAACTTTAGCACCGCCTCAGGTAAAATATCATTATTCTATATATACAACCAGTTCAAAAAAAGAACCATTTTACAGGGAGGGTTTACAGATGGAATATACAGATCCTCAGGAAATTTTGTCGGGTGTGGATACACAACAGATATCTGAAAGGCCATCGGTACTCGTTATTGATGACGAGATTGGTCCGAGAGAATCGCTAAGGATACTGCTGAAAGACCAATATTTTCTTGCTTTTGCACAAAATGGAGAGGAGGGAATTTCTATTTTGAAATCATCTTGTTTCGATGCGGTAATACTTGACTTGAGAATGCCAGGTAAATCAGGGATTGAAACACTTGAAGAAATAAGAAAATTTAATGCAGATATCCCGGTTATTATTCTCACCGGGTACGGAACACTTGAACTAGCTCAAAAGGCAGTCCACCTTAACATTTTCGAGTTCGTGAGCAAACCATTTGATGTAAACGAAATAAAGGACATTGTCAGAAGAGCGATTGAAAGAAATAGGATTTCCAGATTAACCAACAAAATACTGCAGCAGCTTCAAAAACTTAATACAGATCTTGAAAACAGGATTGAAGAACTTGAAAAATTTGCTGTGGTCGGGAAATTGTCCGCTGAAATGTTACATGAAATCAATAACCCCCTAACGATCATACTGGGATATGTTCAGATACTACTTGGTGAAATCATGAAAAAAAATCAGGTACCCACCAAGGAAGCTGAGAAATATCTGAAGGTTGTTGAAAACGAAGTAAAACGCTGTCAGAAAATCGCAAAAACCTTTCTTGATGTTTCGAAGAAGGATTATAAACACGCACCTGTAAACATAAACGAACTTCTTGAGAATATGGTCAGTTTTTTCAAAGACAATCCCATAGCAAAAAACATTGACTTTTTATGCGAATTTGATTCAAACATTCCTTTAGTCCTTGCTTCTTCCCTGCATCTACAGCAGGTTTTCACAAATCTTTTTATGAACGCCATTGATGCAATCGATGCCAAAGGCACTATAACTATCACAACAAAAACTCAGCAGAACAAAGTAATAATAAAAATTTCTGATACAGGCAGGGGTATGCCAGAAGAAGTTCTTAAAAAAATTTTTATTCCTTTTTTTACAACAAAGTCTGAAAAAAGCACCGGTATCGGACTTACGATATCTAAAAAAATCATTGAAGCACATAAAGGCGAAATACATGCGGAAAGCCAGCAGGGAAAAGGCAGTACCTTTACAGTCATTCTACCTGTGAATTCAGCGAACGCCTGATATAAGAATTCAGAATTGACTTTTTTCTTCGGTATTTGTTTACGGTTCTTGGAGCAATTGAAATACCTTTTCCTTTCAGCCTCTCTGATATCTTTCTATCAGAAAGAGGCTCGTCTGCATTTCTTATTATCTCTTCTATCTCATCCATTATAAAGTCCTGGCTCAGATTTCCTGCAGGACGACTGAACAATTTCTTCAGGGGAAAGACTTCTCCTGCAAATGTAACAAACTTATTGGCAACAGCCCTGCTTATCATAGAACAGCTACAGTTAAACTTCTCAGAAAGGCCCTTTTCCGAAAGAGGCTTCAGTGCACCCTTTTTGATGATAAACTGCTTCTGATATCCAGCAATATAACTGACAAGTTTTTCAAGGAAAATTTTACGGTTCTCTAAATAGATAAGAAATCTTCTTGCCTGCCTGAGTTTCTCGTTCAAGTAATTTCTATCACCGACACTGTTTGCCCTTTTCAATAATCCAGCATACCCTTCATTAACAAAAATTCTAAAGACCCTGTCTTCACCAAATTCCATTACAAAATTCGGTTCGATGCTTTTGATTATAAAATCTGGAAAAACTGGAACCTTTTTTTGTGAGCTGATAAGGGACCTTGCGGGAAATGGATCAAGTTTTCCTATATCTGAAATAACAGAAGAAAGTTCTGCCTCTTTCAGTTTCATTTTCTTTTTTATATATGAAAATCTGCCGGACATAAACTCCTGGCCATACGCAGAAATAACTCTGAAGGCAAGGGATTGTTCCATCTTTTTGGCTTTCATCTGCAGTATAAAACATTCCTGATAGTTACGCGCACCGATACCCGGTGGTTCCAGCGATTGAATTGCATCCAGTGCTTTCTTAACAATAGAGACGTCCTTCTTTGTCATCTCACAAATCTCATCAATTGAAAATCTAAGATATCCATCTCTATCGATAAGCTCTGCAATAAAATTTGCTACCTCAGAAATGGTTGTTTCAAGATTCATATAAGCAATCTGCATCTTAAGTCTCTCACCAAGAGTTTCATCTGCAGTGATGTTTTCGAAGATTTGATCCGTAAAAGAAGTACCCTCTGGATATTTTTTTTCAAACTCAAGGAATGGATTTTCTTCTGCCATATTTGTGCATATTTGCAAAAGGTCAAAAACTCCCGCATGAAGAATTTTTTGATAAAGAATATTTACCTGAAATTGATGAATTTGCTGCTGTAAGTTTTGGTTATCCATACTGATATTGTAGAGAAAATAAAAATTTTTTACAAGTAGCCAAGAAGTTGATGGAGTGCGCAAAACATGTTAGCATAAAATCATGAAGAATGAGTGGGAGTGGTTGTTAAAGATATTGCTTACTGGTATACTGAGCGGAATCATCGGCTGGGAAAGAGAAAGACATGCGAGAGCTGCCGGTTTTCGCACAATGATTCTTGTTGGCATGGGATGCTGCCTTTCGATGATTGTATCTTTAAGAATATACCAGCTTTTTAAAGGAATTGATTCTCCTTATCTGAGGGTGGACCCTGCCAGAATTGCCTACGGTGTGCTTACTGGAATTGGTTTCATAGGAGCGGGAACCATTATAAGAGACAAAGGAAGGGTTCGAGGTATCACAACTGCTTCCTGTCTGTGGGTTGTCAGCTCGATGGGCCTGGCGATAGGTTGTGGATATTACTCTCTTGGAATTGCAACCACGATAATGGTGATGATAACACTTTTGTTTTTAAAAAGAATAGAGTCAAAAATCCCGCATGACACCTATACACGTATCAGAATCAAATTTTATGGCTCTGCTTCAGCACTTTCAGATAAAATTTTTCAGGTTCTTAATGATTCAGGTCACAATGTTCTTGAATTTTCGATTCTTGAAAACAAAAAAGAAGACTTTTCTGTTCTGGAAATTATCAGCCGGTCAAGAGGAAAAAAGGATGGAATCTCTGTCTTGGATGCACTTAAATCCTTTGAACAGATTATTGAAATAGAGTACAAATAATCCTATTTTTCCACAAAAGATTGTAAATGCTTCTTCAGTAATTTTTCAAAACCCGAAATAATTGCTTTTTCTTTTTCAGAAGAAACCATGCAGGATATAGGACTTGTTTCATAACTTGCTTCCATTCCAATTGACTCAGATACGTCCACAGATGGAAATTCTTCACCTTTAATTCTTTTGTTCTCTTCAGCATCTCTGAATGCCTTTTCATCCGGAATGTAACCCGCATGCCCATCACAATTTCCAATCACCCACCTATTTTCATAACCCATCAATTTTTTAATTGCTATACCAATGCTTGAAAAAGGTTCACCAGAGATAAAGAATGCTCCGAACCGATTATCAATGGTCAAAAGAGTCACCCTGTTGCTTATGAATTCTGTTTTCATCTCGTACTGGTTCAACAACGCTCTGGCAACAATTGCCCTGAGATTTGTAGATGGCAGTTTTTGGAGGTCATTTTTTGCCTGTTTGATCTGTTCTGTGGTAATTACTCTTTTTGGCATCTCCACAATATCCTGGGAAAATACAACCTTTTCAATTGAACCACATTCAATATCCTCAACATTCTTTTTCACTGCTTCGAAAATTGTTGAAACTATTTTTTCCGTAATTTTTTGGCTTCGGGTCTCAGAGTCAAAGGGGTTAATATGGTTAATATCTCCTGATGCTCCATTGAAAAATATTGCATTGCAGTCAAAAAATTTTGAGATTCTTTCAACAACCATTCCTGGCCAATCGCCAGATATCAATTCTCCACCTATGGTATCCGGATGCAGCGCAAAGTTTATTGCTATGCAGAATAATTTTCCATTTTCATCAAGAATCTTCATAATATTAAGCGTCCTATCAATTTCGCCCACAGGTTCAACGATATTTGCTCTATCCACAGGATTTGTTATGACGCTTCCGTCTTTCATTCTGTATCTTCTTAAAAACGAAATTCCTGAGACCTCAACGCTTTTAAATCCGATTAAGACATTTCTTGCGGTCCTATATGAATCTTCAATTGCCTCTGAAATCATCGATGGAAGTTTATCTATGTATTGTCTATCGATAGGTAAATCTTTTGTAAAAACAAGATCTTTAGTCAATCCGGTAAGTGGTCCAGTATGCGTGTGAGTGGCGTGAATAACGACACCTGGATTGTTTATCCCCAATTTTTTTTCTACCATGTTTTTCACTCTTTCAAGTACGGATTCTTCAATCCAGCAAAAATCTGCAGAAACAACAAAAACAGGATTATCCTCACAATCAAGACAAATGCTGCGCACATAAAGATCATCTTTCACACCCTTTGCAATTCTTTTTTCAAAATACCCAACAAGACCACTTCCCACAGGAGGGGTCACAATCCTTTTTCCAAAGCCAGCCTTAACCATTTAAAATCTCCTTTAGTTTTTGAAAAAACTTTTCTTCAATTTCCAGGGCAGAGTATGAACCGATTACATTTCCTTTTATGAAAAAGGCAAACTTATCCTTACCACCTGCAATACCAATATCAGCCTGTTTTGCTTCTCCGGGACCATTTACACTGCAACCCATAATAGCAATTTTGAGACTTTTCATTTTCGGATATATTTTAACCATCTGAGTAATTCTCCTTTTGAACCTGGACACAATATTTCTAAGAGGGACCTGGCACCTTCCGCAAACAGGACATGATATGATTTCTGGCTCAAACCTTCTTATCCCGAGAGCCTGAAGAATCGCCTGACCGACCTTTATTTCCCTTTCGGGAGTATCAGTAAGAGAAACCCGTATTGTGTCGCCAATCCCCTCTGAAAGAAGCATTCCAATCCCCAGCACGCTTTTCGCAAATCCTGTGTCTCCAGAACCGGATTCAGTAATTCCAAGATGTAATGGGTAATCGCATCTTTCAGATATAATTTTATAAGCCTTAATGGTTTCATTTACATATGGTGTTTTCAAAGAGAGAACAATATCGAAAAAATTATTGTCTTCGCACAATTTAACAGCATCAAGCGTAGCAGCAACAATGTCGTTGACAATACCCTTAGTCGTAATCTTGATAGAGCCAGAATTTAAGCCAAGTCGTAAGGGAATTCTTCTTTCCCCTGCCTCCTTTACAATCATTTTCAAGCCATTTCTTGATATATTTGAAGGGTTTACCCTTATCTTGTCTGAACCTGATTCAATGGCATAAAATGCAAGCCTGTGATCATAATGGATATCAGCAACAAGAGGTAACTCAACTTCTTTTTTTATTTCTGCAATGGCTTTTGCGTCTTCTTTGTTCAGTACCGAAACCCTGACTATTTCACCGCCTGCTTTTTCAATCTTCTTAATCTGCCGGATAACTTCTCTCTTATTTACTGTCGAAATCTTTGCCATTGTTTGCACAGAAACTGGATGTCCACCACCTATATAAACTTTTCCAACTTTCACAGCGCGAGTTTTTCTCATCTGTAAACTCTCTCCATAATGAGTCTTATAATATCGTTATATGTCACCAGCACCACAAGAATGATTAAGAACGCAATTCCAGCAAGTTGCCCTATTTCAAGAACCTTCTTGCTTGGTTTCCGGCCAATAATTCTTTCGCCGAGTAAACCAACAAGATGTCCTCCATCAAGAACAAAAAACGGGAAAAGATTAACAAGTCCAAGATTAATATTGATGAAGGCGATGAAATACAGAAAACTTGCAATGCCTGCCTTGACTATTTCAATTGTCATCCTGCTAATTCCGACAGGCCCTGAAAGTTCCTGAAAAGAAACCTGCCCTGTAAAAAGAAGCTTGAAACTTATCAGAACTACATTGAACATTCTTATATACTCTTTTCCTGCTTCAACCAAAGCATTCCAGAAACCATAGCGCACAATCACCTCTTTTGGCATAATACCAATTATATACCTCTTTTTGCCCTTAAACATCGAATGATCCTTTTCCATCAATCTTGCAATGACCGGTATCTTTAATATCTTCGAATCTCTCAGAACTTCTATTATTATTGGCCTGTCAGGATAAATATTAGCCTGCTCTGTAATGTTCTTCACAACATCAAACCACTCTTTACAAATGATGTTGTTTACAGAAATAATTCTGTCCCCTGGTTTCAATCCTGAAAGTTCAGCTGGAAGCCCCTTCTGAACACTGCCTATCAATGTTCCATCGTACCTTGCAATTCCAAGCATCAGAGCAGGTATTAAAAAGAAATATGCAATCAAAATGTTATGGCTGGCTCCTGATGCGACTATTAACGCCCTTTTTCCAACAGGAAGAGCTGTAAACTCATCGGGTGACTTACTCTCCACCGCATCCTCTCCAGCCATCTTCACATAGCCCCCAAATGGTATAAGCGATATCAAATACTCAGTATTATTCCTCTTCCACGAAAAAAGCTTCGGGCCAAATCCAAAAGAAAATTTTTCCACCCTTACGCCTAACTTTTTCGCAACCCAGAAATGACCGAATTCATGAATAAGTATAACAACTCCAAACACAATTATAATGCTGATGATAAACATCATTCCTCCTTCAATACTGTCCCGGATTTTATCAAACCACTGGAAATTGCAATTCTCTTTACCTGTTTTCTCACTTGCTTATCAAGCTGCAAAATATCCTCAATTGTATCCAGAACAACTGCCTGATGGCTTTCAAGAGATTTTTCAACAATCACCTGGATACTATCAAATTTTATCAAACCCTTAAGAAACAACTCGATAGCTTCCTCATCAGCTGCATTCAGGACAGTGAGATAAGACCCACCCATTTTTAATGCATGGCGTGCAAGATCAAAGCAGGGGAATCTTCCAGTTTCAATCGCTTCAAAAGTCAGTGCTTGTACTGCTGAAATATCCAGTTCATCCAGACCCGCACTGATTCTTTCAGGATAGTTCAGACAGAAGTTAATGGAATACTTCATGTCAGGCTTTGAAAGAACTGCCTTCACGAAACCATCGCAGAATTCCACAAAACCATGGATGATTGCCTGTGGATGCAGAACCACGCTTATGTTTTCCGGTTTTATGTTGAAAAGATAAAACGCCTCGATAATTTCAAAACCCTTATTCATCATAGTTGCGGAATCAACCGTTATCCTTTTGCCCATCTTCCAGACTGGATGATTCAAAACCTCTGCAACACTTACATCTGAAAGATTCTTTTTGTAAGAAAGAAAAGGTCCACCTGAAGCTGTCAATATAATCCGTTTAACTTCTGAGATCCTTTTGTCTTCAAGTAGTTGAAAGATCGCATTATGCTCGCTATCAACAGGTAAAATCTTTTTCCTTTTTCTAGACAGCAAATGCCCGGCACATACAATCAATTCTTTTGTCGCAAGTGCGATGGTTTTCCCTGCGTCTAGTGCTT
>JAMWBX010000020.1:0-663 GCA_023818725.1 Candidatus Omnitrophota bacterium | reverse complement strand
TGGTATCAGCCCGGCAAGTCCGGATATGGCCATAACTATGATATCCGTACCAGGGTTGGTTGCCAAAAATTCAAGACCTTCCTGTCCATAAAGACACCTTGTACTTTCGATATTTTTTGGCCCGGACCCATCGCCAAACACAGCAAAGGCTGGTTTGAATCTATGAATCTGTTGCAGCATCAACTCTTTTTGTTTATTTCCAGAAATACCGAATAGGAAAAACCTGTCAGGATATTGTGAAACAATTTCAAGCGTGGCTTGGCCGATGGTACCGGTTGATCCAAAAACAACAACATTTTTCATAATCCGCCGAATCTCCTTTCCCTTCTTGAAAATTCTTCAATTGCCATTTTAAAATCTTTCTCTGAAAAGTCCGGCCATAATGTTGTGGTAAAGTAGAACTCCGCATAAATTGACTGCCATACCAGAAAATTGCTCAACCTTTGTTCTCCAGCCGTCCTTATTACCAGATCAACATCGGGCAATTCTGGACAATACAAAAATTGTCTGAAATTATCCTGATCAAGACGATGCAAAGGATATCCGGTCTTTAATATTTTCATAATAGCATCTATTATCTCCTGTCTTCCACCATAGTTGACTGCAAATGTGAGATTCAATCCTGTATTTTCGGTGGTAAGTTTCTCTGTGCTGATAATAATC
>JAMWBX010000019.1 GCA_023818725.1 Candidatus Omnitrophota bacterium | reverse complement strand
TAGAGCAGTTGAAAAGGGCTTGCTGCATGGCGTGATTGATTTCAATATTATCAATATCAGCAGAACAGGGATTCGCATCGAGACAAGGCAGCCATTGAAGGTTGGAAAAACATATTCTGTCGAAATGAAGCTTATCATAAAACATTTTTCTGAAATTGTTAGAGCTGATTGCGTTGTAATGAATGAATTGCGTCTTGGAGGTACCTATCATTATGGTTGTCAGATTGTGGCCATTTCCCCGGAAGACCAGGCATTACTGGAAAAATATCTTGGTCTGGTATCAAGGGCATGATTCTTTTTCTGCATCAAACAGCTATTTCCAGAAAACTTTCGGCAAAGAAGGAAGAAACAGTGAAAAGACGCGCATCAATCGTGATATTGCCATAATTTTTAAAAAAATTGGCATGGTGCAGCTGGATTTTTTCGCGAGTAAGAAAAGGGGAATATGAACGATACCATTGCTTTTTTGTTTGTGGCAATTACGCTTGTCGCAGTTTTCTTCTATATTCGCGAAAGCAAAAAGTCTCTAAAAGAAAAGGACCGTCAGATTTTTGAATTACAGAATGGTTTAAAAAATCTTACAGAGCAAAATTCAAGACTTATGATCGAAAATACTGAGCTGAAGAAAGAAAAAGAGGCATTCGTTGAAAAGATTTCATGGACAGAGAAAGCACAGGAACAATTGAAGGAAGCATTCAGTTCCCTTGCAACCCAGATTCTTCGAGGAAATGCTGACGATTTTCTCAAAAACGCGAAACAGTCACTTGAGGCTATCGTTCAGCAGTTAAAAGGAGACTGGAACACTCAAAAAGTGGAGATGCAGAAGCTGGTTGAACCGCTTTCAGAGACATTAAAAAAAATGGATGAACAGGTGCGCGCTATTGAAACCAGGCGCGAGGCCGTCTATGAAGGTTTGAAAGAAGAATTGAAACATCTTTTTACTGCTCAGGATCAGTTAAGAACGCTGACGGTTCAGCTGAATCAGGCGCTCAAGAGTACTGAAGTTCGCGGACAGTGGGGACAGATTCAGTTGAGAAGGGTTGTTGAACTTGCAGGAATGACAAAGCATGTTGATTACGAAGAACAGGTGAGCACCGAAGAAGGCAGACCCGATATGATTGTACATCTTCCAAATGGTGGTATCATTCCTGTAGACGCAAAAAGCCCGATGGTTGCCTATCTTGAAGCAATGAATGCGGAATCATCGAAAAGACAGGAAAAAATGACACTTTTTGCGAAAAAGATTAAAGAAACAATTGGAAATCTTGCAAGCAAAAAATACTGGGCACAATTCAATCCAGCGCCGGATGTTGTTATTATGTTTGTTCCGAATGAGGCATCAATCAGCGCCGCGTACGAGGTTGAACCAGGTCTTCTTGAATACGCAATAGAAAATCATGTTCTGATCGCTACGCCTGTGACACTTCTTGGGCTATTGAAAGCGGTTGCTTTTGGATGGCAGCAACATTCAATTGAGGAAAATGCCATAGCGATTGCACAGGCAGGCCGCCAATTGTATGAAAGAATGGCTGTATTTATTGAACATCTCAGGAAAACAGGCAGGTTTTTGGACAGTGCGGCAAAAAGTTATAATGAATCAATAGCTTCTCTTGAAAGCCGCCTTATTCCTTCTATAAGGAGACTTCAGGAACTCGGTACTTCCTTTAAGGAAATTGAATCAACCGGTTATATTGACACAGCTCTTAGAATGCCGGATAATAGAGAAAATGCAGACTAACCAGGAGGTAAAATGTATTTTACAGGATTTGCGGACGAAGCAGCACCTGATATCGATGGGCAGATTCGCGCGACAAAAGAGCTTGGTTGGAAATATATTGAGGCAAGAAGCATAGACGGCACGAACCTTACGATGATTGATGACAGAAAATTTGATGAGGTTGTTGAAAAACTTGAAGAAGCAGGCATTAAAATAAATTGTTTTGGAAGCGGTGTAGCAAACTGGGCTCAAAAGATTACAGACCCGCCTGACAAGAGTTATGAAGAAATGAAAAGGGCGATACCCCGGATGAAAAGGCTTGGAACAAAGATGATAAGGATTATGAGTTTTGCAATTCCGCCAGAAGTTCTTGATAAAGACTGGTCACAGGAAGTAATTAAAAGAATTAAAACAATAGTTAAAATGGCAGAAGATGCCGGAGTACTGTGCGTGCACGAGAATTGTTCTGGATGGGGCTCCCTATCCTGGGAACATACTTTGAGACTGCTTGACGCTGTTAATTCTCCGGCCCTGAAGCTTGTTTATGACACAGGAAATCCTTTGTTTCATCATGATGTGAGGGGCGAAAAACCTTATAAGATGCAGGACCCATGGGAATTTTACACTCACGTAAGGGATTATGTTGTCTATGTTCATATAAAGGATGGCTATGTGAAAGAAGATGGAAAGCATGTTTGCACATTTCCCGGAGAAGGAAACGGTAAAGTGAAAGAAGTTCTCACTGACCTTTTTTCACGGGGGTATGACGGTGGTATATCAATTGAGCCGCACATGGCTGTTGTTTACCATGATCCAAGCATTAAGTCGGACGCAGAAGCAAGGTACAGAACCTACATCGAGTATGGAAGAAGAATAGAAAGACTTGTTTCAGAAATAAAAGAGCAATTGAAAAAGGAGAATAAATGAAACTGTTTGCGCTGACTTTATTGTTGATTTTATTGTCCGTGCCGGTATGGAGTGCTAAACAGATTCTTCTTGTTGAAAACGGGAACGCAAAATCCGTCATTTTAATTCCTTCTAATCCGCATGAGGATGAAAAGCTTGCCGCCAAAGAACTGGTTGACCACATTGAAAAAATGAGTGGATGCAGAATTGATGTGGTTCAGGAAATACCTGGTAAGGGATGGGATATTAATCCTGCTTTGAATAAGAAAGGTTTGTGCTATGTTTTTCTTGGAACTTCTGGAATGACTCAGGAGATGGAAAAAGCTATTCGTTTTTCAGGCAATGATCCAGCGTCCTTTATGATAAAGGCAGAAGCAAACCCGCAGGCAGTAAATTATATAAGGATTGCAGGCTTATCACCAGAAGGCACTTTGTTTGGAATTTATGAACTGCTTGAACAGATAGGAGTTCGATGGTACATTCCAGGCGATCTAGGCACAGTCATACCAGAGAAAAAGACAGTTGCTGTCAGTGAGCAAGCCACAATTCAGGTTCCTTCTTTCGGCGCCAGACATCTTCAGATGACAGCAGATAAGACCTGGTACAGAAGGATGCGTCTTGGCGGACCATATTTTCCTTCCGCTCATGGAATAAACATTGGAAAAGCCGATATAAATAAAGAGCCAGACCTTTTTGCTCTTGTTGATGGTAAGAGGCAGCAGAGTCAGCTGTGTATTTCAAACCCTGAGGTACTGAAAAGGGCGATAGCAGAGACCAAAAATTATTTCAGGAAAAATCCGTCTGCGATATGGATCGGAATGGGTCCGAATGACGGAGGTGGGTTTTGCGAGTGCGAAAACTGCCGGGCTCTTGATGCTGGCGATTTTGACAGTTTTGAACACATGGTATCAATGACCGATAGATACATTTGGTTTTTCAATAAGGTCCTTGAAGGAATTCAGGATGAATTTCCTGATAAAAAAATTGGTTTTTATTGTTACAGCGCATATATGAAACCACCTGTGAAGGTAAAACCAGACCCAAGGATTGTGCTTGCTTTCGCGCCAATAAATTTGTGCAGGATACATGGAATGTCAAACCCAGTGTGCCCTGAAAGGAGTTATTACAAAAAAATTATGGAAGCATGGGGAAAATTGTTGCCAGAGACATACGAAAGGGGATATTTTTTCAACCTTGCTGACCCTGGCTTTCCATTCAGCAAGGTGCATGCGATAAGGGATGAGATCCCTGTTGCAAAAGAATTTGGAATTAAAGGATGGAGGGTTGAGACTTTTCCACACTGGGCAAGCATGACTCCCACAATCTACATTGCCACAAAACTTTTCTGGAATCATAAAGCAGATGTTGACGCGTTAATTAGAGATTTTGCGGTGAATTTTTTTGGTCCTGCGTCTGGAGAAATGGAGAAATATATTATTTTGATGGACCGGGCATTGAGAGATGCGGATTTTCATACAGGATGCTCTTATGACCTTCCATTCATTTATAATCCTTCTGTCATGCAAACCGGCCAGCAGTATCTGAAAAAAGCAGAAGCGCTTGTGAAAAATACAAAATATGCTGAAAGGGTTGCGATTTTCAGGTTATCCTATGATTACCTTGCATCATTTTTATCGATGTTGGAAAACAGAAATAGATTTGATTTTCTTGCTGCAAAAAAAGACCTTGAAAATCTTCAGGAAATTCAAAAGAAGGCGTTTCAATACGAGCCAAAGATGTTTTATGAAAAAGCCGCGACTTCTTATATGAAGAGATTCTTCTCTCCCTGTATTGAGCAGGGATATGAGAGAACCACAGGGAAAAATGTTTTCATCGCAGGCCTGCCGGATGAAATGGATTTCCAGATTGACCCCGCTGGTGTCGGAGAAGATCTTGGTTATTTTAGGGCGGGGAAAATTGGCGGGAACTGGTTGAAGATAAAAACAAAAACCCTTTCCTGGAGCGATCAGGGGTTGAGATATTACAAAGGTGATGCCTGGTACAGAAGTTCTGTGATGATACCTGAAAAATTCAAGGGTAAGAAGATCTTTATATGGTTTGGTGGGGTCGATGAACTTGCAAAGGTATGGATTAATGGTAATCTTGTGGGCACAAGCCATGGAAGAGCATTTGTACCCTTTGAGTTTGAAATCACTGATTTTGTTCAGTTCGGAAAAGAAAATTTTATAGCAGTAAAAATTACCAATGAAAAATTGAATGAACTTGGAACAGGCGGTATTACTGCGCCTGTGATGTTATACGCTCAGGAAAATTGAGATAGAATAGAAATAGAAATGTTTTTCAGCAAGGATGTGCATATGAAAAGAATGATTTTAATAACTGCAGCTTTTGTATTGTTTATAGGATGCAGTTGGAATGCTTTTGCCGCAAGAGAGCTCTATTTTGAAATTCAGAAAGACGATGTTTTAATTGCGACAGAAGGCGCGCTTTATGATGTTTCATCCTCCGGCATTCATTCAGCTGGCTATATGATGTATTTTGCGGCAAAGGACTTTACCGCAGACAAAGACCTTACTGTCAAAAAGCTCAAAGAGGCATTTGTTGTTGTTAATAAACCCGACAGGAAGGTCATTAAGGCAGTGTTTCTTATGGAAAATCAGAAAGGCCAGGTGGACAACGACTACCAGCATGTTGTTTTTCTCGAAACCAGAAAAGGACAACCATTTCTGGCTGTTGATTCACGGTTTGTTTACCTTGGTGAAGGAACACATGTCTGTGGAATTAACTGGGGAATGGAGGGTAATTCTGAAGCCAATAGATTCAAATACTATGCCTATCCAAAAGAAGGCAAGGTTATGAATTATAAACTTGGTCCACTGAAAAGTACTCAAAGTAATAAGATTGGTGTGGTTAACTGGTTGTATGCACATGACGGTAAAGGTGAAGGAGCAGGGCTGATATGTGCGGGTTTGCTTGGTAAGGGAGAGGATTTTATTTTCATTAATTCGGTTCCCCAGAAGAAGCAATTAAAAAAAGGTGATTACATTGAGGTATTTTTCATCACAATGCCCATATCAAAGAATTTCAAAATCCTGCAGGAAATATATGATGAGATAAAAACAGTAAAGTGGGTATATGAATAATTTGTTAACCTTCAGGAGGAGATTATGGGTATCCTGAATGAAGAGGAAAAAGCAAAAATTATTGAAGAAGAAGAGTTAAGGGCATCCGTGAGAAGAAAGTACGAGCAAAAATCATCAGGAGCAGCGGCTGTACTTTCAGTTCTGTGCCCAGGGCTCGGTCAGGTTTACAATGGTCAATTTGGAAAGGGTGCTATGTTTTTTATCACGGTCGTGGTGGGACTGGTTCTTTTTGTCTGGGGTCTAGTAGGAACAATTAAAGAAGTGAGAGCATTTGCGAGCGGCTACCGGATGAGTACTGTTTCTGAAGGAATGAGCATTTCTTCAGAGGAACCTGTGCCGCTTACTGAGGAAGGATTTGTTATGGAGGAATTTGAAAAAGAACAGAAGGCAAAGGAGGAAGGCAAGCAAACAGAAAAAGAAACAATTTCAAAATATATTCCGAAGAAATTTGTTGCGATGGCTTTGGTAGGGCTTATTTTAATGGTCGGTGGCGCTGGCATCGCGGTAAAGGACGCGATAAAAACAGCAAAAAGATTCAACCAGGCCGGATTGAAGGCATAAATTTATTTTTGTTCTATTGCCCTGCGACACATCTTGACTCTTTCACTGGCGCCAGAGATAAGAAAAGAAACATCAGAACCCGATGTCATCAAAAGAGCGCCCTGGCTTACCCTCAAGGCGAAATCTTCAGGTGTCGCTGCCGGCATACCCCAGGGTTTTCCATATTTATTGGCTGCCTGAATAACCCTGTCTATGCATTTTTGTACATCAGTATGTCTGAAATTTCCCCTGTGCCCCATTGAAAAGGATAAATCCGCGTATCCTATCCATATTGCGTCAACAGGAAGCTGGACGATTTCTTCAATTTCATCTACGGCTGATACCTGTTCAATCTGGCATATCAAAAGGATTTCTTTGTTGGCTCTTTCCTCATATTCCTGTTTGAACGCCCAGAAGTCAGTTGCTCTTACAGGACTGTATCCTCGATTTCCAATCGGCGGATATTTTGAGTATGAAATGGCTCTTTTCACATCGTTTGCGTTTTCAATCATCGGCACCATTATTCCGCCAGCGCCAGCATCGAGTACCCATTTAATATGAGATGGGTCGTTTCCTCTTACGCGGACTATTGGGGTTGTTTGCGTATTTTTTAGAGAATAGATTATTGTCTGAATCTGTGTTTCAATAAAAGGATGGTGTTCATTGTCTATCAGAAGCCAGTCATAGCCAGCGTTCGCCATAATGATTGCCACGCCCGGATCTCCCAGACATATCCATCCACCAAGAGAAGGCTTCTTTTCTCGAATCAATCGAGCAAGCCTGTTTTTCTTCATCATGTTTTTTATATTACCATGTAAAAAAAATCAGGCAAACAATCTTGAAAACAAAAAATTCTATGGTAATCTAATAATCCATGAGACCAAAAGATGACAGAAAATGGATAGAGGCAGTGATTAATCATAAAGAGATGCCTGTGCCATACAACTTTATGTTTTCTCCAGTTTCATTAAAAATTGCTGAACAAAGGTATGGCAAGCCTATCGAGGATACCATTTTTCTGCCATTAAGAATGAGTTCGCCAAAATCAATTAAACCCCTGTATGCATCTTGTGAAATTTTTGGTCCCACAGCAGTTGATGAATTCGGCGTTGTGTGGTCAACAAACGCAATAGACAGAGGTTCCCCAGCAGGTCCTGTTCTTAAACAACCTGTTCTATCAGGATACAGATTCCCAGAGCCAGGCCTTCCATACAGGTTTGAAGATATTGAGATATGGTGTAAACAGCAGAAAGACCACTACAGAATCATATGGGCTGGTGACCTCTGGGAAAGAGCGACATTTATGAGGGGTATGGAAAATTTGCTTACCGATATCATACTGAATCCTGACTTTGTGATGGAGCTTTTAAGGGGGATTGCTGATTATGTTTTAGGGACAATGGAAATTCTTTTTGAAAGATTTGAATTTGAAGCGATAGCGCTTAGCGATGATTATGGAACTCAAAAGGATATGCTTATTTCACCTTCTTTGTGGAGAAAATTCATAAAGCCATTGCTAAAAGAAATATTTGAATATGGTCAGAAAAGAGAAAAAAGGATTTTCCTGCATTCATGTGGCAACATTATCGCAATTATACCGGACCTGATTGAACTTGGTCTTGATATCCTGCATCCAATTCAGCCAGAGGCGATGGATATATTTTACCTTAAAAAAGAATTCGGGATGGATTTGTGTTTTTGCGGCGGGATAAGAACTCAGGATCTTCTTGTTACTGGAACACCTGAGGAAGTCAGAAGCGAAGTAAAGCATCTGAAAGAGACAATGGGAAAAGGCGGTGGATATATTCTTGAGCCAGGAATCATAATCCAGGCAGATGTAAGGCCTGAAAATCTATATGCGATGATTGACCAAGCAATGAATCTGTGAGAGTGAAGTTTGTTCGTCAATCAAACCGTTTAAGATGAAAATACTGGCAAAATTTCTTGGAATTGAGTGGGTTCCTCTTGGTCAGGGTGAAACGCGTCAGCTTGGTCTGTGCGATGTCTGTTCAAAAAGAATGAAAAAAATTGGCGAAAAATTGAGTTATATCTTGAACATTTTATGTTTGTCTGTGATCAGGTTTTCAAACACGGCAGGATTCCTGTGGCATGGGCTGATATGATAATTGGAAATGGCAGGCTTGACCTTATCAGGAACATTGATAAAAGGGTTGTTCTTATTCCGTGGTGGGACTATTCTTCTATTGGAAAAACCTCAAAATTTGTAATCTACAAAGGATTCAGACCTTCAAAAAAACAATTTTATAACAGATACACAGATCCAGACCCGATTCTGGATTTTCCAGATTCAGGCAAATTTTTTGAAGATCTTGGCAGTAAAGAAATTAAAAATATCGGTATGGATGAAGAGTCAGGATATCCAGTCAGCTTTGCGCAGGTCAGATTGCTTGCAAAAACAAAAAGACCCTTGTGGGCAGCCAGTGGCCTTTATATGAGCGCGGATATGCAACTTCATGCGAATTTTGTAAGGGGTGTATTGAATCCATTAGGTATGTGCGATACCCTCATTTAACTTGGTGGGGAAGGTGTATTAGGAACGCTCTGGGCAAGGGGCCATTCATTTGCGCCAGTAAACGCTCCCTGGACAACCGTTCTTTATAATCTTGTGCAATTTGCAAGGGTTTCTTATAGCGGAGAAACTAAACCCGAGCATTTCAGAAAAAAAATGTTCGAGAAATCGCCCGTGAGCTTGATATGCCGGAAATTTATGCTGGATGCTGGACTCTTGATGACATCTGCTGGATTATTTCTTCTGCTTCTTCGCGCGGGAAATCAACAACCATAGCAAATGTTATTGACATACTTGAAAAAGAGAATGTTTCCGGATGTTTCGGAGAAGGTCTTAAATTGTGCCTTAAGGCAGAGTATTTACAGGCAAAAATCAGGTCTGTCATTGATGAGGCAAGGTGGTGGTATTCAACAAGGAATGAAATGCCATCAGATTTGAAAAATGGAATGAAAGGCAAAGTTCTTGATGCGTCTAAAGAAATAAAAAAATTTAAAAAGCATCTGCAGGACTATTACCTGAAATGGGTCGGGGATAAAGAGTCGTTTTCTCTCTGGTGGGATAATCTTTTCAATCTTGATATGCTACTGGAAAAAGATGTTATGAAAAGATTCAGGTATTTCAATCAGAAGAGCTTTCCCAGTAGAGTCTGCTTGTAAAAACATGATAATCTTTGTAGGCTAAATTTAATACCTTTTGTTTAAAATTGTAATAATGCCAGAAGCATCTTACTATTGGCAATGTGTCAGAAAGACCCTGGAAACTTGCCTGCCACAGTTTTGCTTCTTTCCACGAAACGCTTCCATCCCTGTTTGTGTCTGCCTGGTTCAGGTCAGTGTCGGTGTAAGTTCCACTTGCATATCCCTGCATAAACCATTCACATTCGCAAGGGCTGAATTCATATATATAGCTACAGGCAGTCACGTTCGGATTTCTATAAGCAAATTCTGGCGCATAGGGTGGAGTGTATCCCGGTATTTGAGATGGCGGTATATCATTGCTATTTGGAAACTGAGGGTTTCCATGTCCAGAAACGCCCCTGTATCTGTCTGTCAGGCATATGAAAATTTTGTCT
>JAMWBX010000018.1 GCA_023818725.1 Candidatus Omnitrophota bacterium | reverse complement strand
TCAGAATTACAATGTTGCTGTAAATTCCTCAGACAGGATGCTGTATACATATATGGGGATATTGAAGCCAAACTTCGGTAATGCAAATTTCTGTTCTGCGGGGGTTCTTTCTCCTCTCTTGAGAGATCCTGAGTATTATTCAATCGGGATTGGAACAAAAATTTTTCTCGGCGGTGGTATCGGCTATGTTGCATGGCACGGTACCCAGCACAATCCATCTGTTGAAAGGACACCAGAAGGATTTCCAAAAAGGCCAGCAGGGACCCTTGCTGTCATTGGTGATTTGAAACAAATGAATGGAGAATTTTTGCGAGGTGCTTCTTTTGTTGGTTATGGAGTTACACTTGTTGTCGGAATAGGCATACCTATCCCTGTTGTGGATGAGAAGGTTGCGTTTTGGTGTGGAATACCTGCTGAAAAGATTTTTGCTCCTGTTGTTGATTACAGTAAGAGTTATCCGGAAAGAAAGCCTGATATTCTCGGAGAGGTTAGTTATGCAGAGCTTTTTTCTGGAAGTATCAAGGTTGGCGAGAGAACGATTCCAACCGGCGCGCTCTCAAGCTTTGTCATGGCAAGAAAAATTGCCGGGATACTTAAAAACTGGATTTCATCGAGAAGGTTTGAACTTACCAATCCTGTGGCAAAACTCCCAAGTAAAGAAACAGGGGTAAGAATAAGGATGTTTGAAATAAAGGAGGAAACCTAATGAAGATAAGCGAAAGGGTGGTGTTAAAATTTCCCAAGGAACTTGTTGATAAACCGACAATTTCAAATCTTGTGAAAAAATACGACATAGAATTTAACATCCTGCAGGCGCAGGTTCTGCCTCAGAAAGAGGGACTAATGGTTATTGTTTTCACAGGAGAAGAAAATGTTGTTAAACATGTCTTGAAGGAACTTAGGAGTCAGAATATTGCGCTTCAAAGATTGAAGCAGGATATTGTCAAGGATGATAAGATTTGCACACATTGCGGTGTATGTATTGGACTCTGCCCGACAAACGCTTTCTATTATGATAGTTCAACAAGAAAGGTTGTTTTTGACTATGAAAAGTGTATTACCTGTATGTTATGTGTTAAAGGATGCATGGTAAGAGCGATAAAAATAAAATTTTAAAAAGGAACCAAAATGATATATCTTGACCATAATGCGACAACTCCCTGCGATCCGGTTGTGCTTGAGGAAATGAAAAAATGGTTTACTGAAATGTTTTTTAATCCCTCTTCTATCTACACCGCCTCTCAAAGAGCAAAAGAGGCAGTTGAAGATGCGAGGAAAAAGGTAGCAAGATTGCTTGATGCTTCATCTGAAGAAATAATTTTTACATCAGGTGGAACAGAAAGCAACAATATCGCAATTATCGGCACTGCATTGCTTTTGAAAAACAGAGGCAACCACATCATAACTTCGCTGATTGAACACCATGCTGTGCTGAATGTTTGCAAGTTTCTTGAAAAAAATATGGGCTTTCAGGTGACCTATCTCCCTGTTGATAAATATGGAATTGTCGATCCTGACGATGTAAGAAAAGCAATAAATGATAGGACCATACTTATTTCGATAATGGCTGCAAACAATGAAATTGGAACAATCGAACCCATTGAGCAAATTGGAAAAATCGCGAAAGAAAATAATGTTGTTTTCCACTGCGATGGAGTTCAGGTGGCAGGAAAAATTCCTGTGTCTGTAAAGAAATTAAATGTTGACTTTTTCTCACTATCAGGACACAAGTTTTATGGACCAAAAGGAATAGGTGCTCTTTATGTGAGAAAAGGAGTAAAATTTAAGCCCGTTTTTTATGGCGGTCATCAGGAAAAGGGTTTGAGGCCGGGAACAGAGAATGTCCCTGCTATTGTTGGACTTGGGAAAGCGTGCGAGATCGCTGAGGAAAAAATGGCTCAGGATTCATCAAAAGAAAAAATTCTCAGGGATGAGCTTGAAAAGAAACTTGTTGAAAGAATACCTGAAATCATTGTTAATGGACACCCTGAAAAGCGTCTTTATAACACGCTCAATATTTGCGTTAAATATGTTGAGGGCGAAAGCATGCTTTTGCATCTTGATTTTGAAGGAATATGCGCATCTTCGGGCTCTGCTTGTACCTCTGGTTCTCTGGAGCCGTCTCACGTGCTTCTTGCGCTTGGTATTCCGCCAGAGGTTGCGCATGGCTCTTTGAGATTCAGCCTTGGTAGGTCCAATACAATGGCTGATATTGAGAGAACCGCAGATGTATTACCTGAAATTGTTGAGAAATTAAGGAAGATGTCTCCTTTCTGGAACAAAAAATAAGATGATAGATGAAATAAGAAAAATTAAAGAAAAGAAAAATGCTGTAATTCTGGCTCATAATTATCAAATGCCAGAAATACAGGATGTAGCGGATTTTGTTGGGGACAGTCTTGAGCTTGCAAGAAAAGCAACAGAAATAACAGATTCTGGTCTTATCATTTTTTGTGGTGTAAGATTCATGGCAGAGACAGCAAAAATTTTAAATCCAGGGAAAAAGGTTTTTTTGCCCGCCTTTGATGCGGGTTGTCCTCTTGCGGATATGGCAAGGGTTGAAGATGTGATGAAATTAAAAGAAAAAAATCCTGATGTTCCGGTTGTTTCATATGTGAATACTTCAGCTGATGTAAAAGCGATTTCTGATGTTTGCTGCACTTCATCGAATGCGGCTACAGTTGTTAAAAATATTCCTTCAGACACAGTAATTTTTCTACCTGACAGGAATCTTGGTTATTTTGTTCAGAAACAGGTTCCTGAAAAAAAATTGATTCTGTGGGATGGGTACTGTTTTGTTCACAGACAATTTACAATACAGGATTTAAAACTGGCAAGAAAAAAATATACTGATGCGGAAATAATGGTTCACCCGGAATGCAATCCTGAAGTTCAGGAGGCGGCGGATTTTGTGCTTTCAACATCAGGCATGCTGAAAAGGGCAAAAATTTCAGATTCAAAAATATTTATTATAGGCACAGAAGAAGGGCTGATACACAGGTTGAAGAAGGAAAATCCGTATAAAGAATTTTTTTCTCTTGGATCAGCCAGAGTTTGCTTTAACATGAAAAAAACAACACTTGAAAAATTAAAAGACTGTCTGGAAAATGAAACAGATGAAATTGTTCTTTCAGAAAATGTTATTAAAAAGGCGCGCAGCGCTCTTGACGCAATGCTTAAATATGTATAAGGAGAAAAAATGTACAGCGAAAAACTTCTTGATCACTTTAAAAACCCGAGAAATATGGGAAGAATAGAGAACGCGGATGGAATAGGAAAAGTGGGAAATCCTGTATGTGGAGATGTTATGTGGATTTATATAAAGGTTAGAGATGACAGGATTGCAGACATCAAGTTTGAGACATTTGGTTGCGGAGCTGCTGTTGCAACAAGTTCTGTGATCACAGAACTTGCCAAAGGAAAAACGCTTGAAGAAGCGGAAAAGATTACCAATCAGGATGTCATAGATGTTCTTGAAGGACTTCCGCCATTGAAGAAGCACTGTTCTCTTCTTGCAGAACAGGGACTTCGCGCCGCAATCAATGACTATAGAGAGAAACAAAGGGCAAAACATTAACCAGAAGGAGGACTGATGACTTCAAATCAGGAAGTGAAAACAAAAGTGGAAGAGGCATTGAAGGAAATAAGGTGTTTTCTTCAGATGGAAGGCGGAGACTGTGAGCTTATTGAGGTTTCAGGCGATACCGCAAAGGTGAAACTAACAGGAAGTTGCGCAGGCTGTCCTTTTGCTCAGTTAACATTGAAAATGAGGGTTGAAAAAATTATAAAGGACAGGGTTCCTGAGATTAAAGAAGTTGTGAATGTTGAAGAATGAATATCAGTGAAAAAAAAAAGAAACTTGAAAAAATCCTGAAAAAAAACAGGAAAATTCTTATCGCTTATTCTGGAGGAGTTGATAGCACATTTCTTCTGAAATTTGCAATCGACTGTCTTGGGGTTGAAAATGTTGGGGTTCTTATTGAAAAAGCAGAGCTCTATTCTGAAAATGAGGTCAAATTTGCAGAGGATTTTGCGCGGGCGCTTGGCGTAAAGGTTTTTATCTATAATTCTAAAAAGCTGGCTGATAAAACCTTCAATAGAAATCCCATAGATAGATGTTTTTATTGCAAAAAAGATTTATTTTCACATCTTGCGTCTGTGGCGAAAAAAGAAGGTTTCAATGCTATAGCTGATGGTTCAAATTTCGACGATATCTCTGATTATCGGCCTGGAAATAAGGCAAAATCAATGTTTGGAGTTATTTCGCCACTGCAGCTTGCTGAATTCAGGAAAAAAGATATAAGGGAACTGTCAAAAAAGATGGGACTTCCAACATGGAATAAGCCGCAGATGGCTTGCCTTGCTTCAAGGATTCCATACGGTGAAAAAATTACAAAAGAGCGGTTGGAAAGAATTTGCAGGGCTGAAGAATATTTAAGAAGAATCGGTTTTTTAGAAGTGAGGGTGAGAGATTATGATAAAATGTGCAGAATAGAAGTTTCTCCGGATGATATCGCAAAAATTGTTAATATAAGGAAAAAAATAATAAAGGTCCTGAAAGAAATAGGCTACGCCTGTATCAGTTTAGATCTCGAAGGATACAGAACAGGCAGTATGAACATTTCAATAACTTCATCATAAACCAGTGGACTTGATCTTCGGAATCGTTAAGGAAACATGGAATCTGTTTTTGCAGATGAGTTTTTATCTTTTGCTCGGTTTTGTTGTGTCTGGCATTATTTCCGCTTTCTTTAATCCAGAAATTATCCTGAAGCATCTTGGAGGAAAGGGCATAATGCCTATTGTGAAAGCCGTAATATTTGGAGTTCCTCTTCCACTTTGTTCTTGCGGTGTTCTTCCTCCTGCAGCAACTTTTTATAAGTCAGGAGCAAGCAGGGGTTCAGTCATCGCTTTCTTAAGTTCAACCCCTGTCACAGGCATTGATTCAATATTTGCAACATATGGACTTCTTGGGGGATTTTTCATGCTTTGCAGAATAATTGCAAGTGTTTTGATTGGCATTGTGGCCGGGGTCCTTGTTGACATTTTTTCAAAAGAAAAGAAAAACGCTGAAAAACAACCCGAACAGGGTAATTTTTCCTGTTCGAAAACAACAATTGCTGGCGGATTGAAATATGCTTTCACAGAAATATACGGCTCAATAGCGAAATGGATATTCTGGGGAGTGCTTATAGGAGGAATAATATCATACATTGTTCCTGACAGGTTTTTATCGGGTCATCTGGACAGCAGATACCTAACATACCTGTTAATGCTTGTTGTTGGGGTCCCTCTTTATGTATGTGCGACAGGCTCGATACCAATTGCAGCATCCTTGATTGCAAAAGGAATAAGTCCTGGCGCCGCACTTGTGTTTTTAATAACAGGGCCTGCGACAAATACAGTTACCATGTTTTTTATCGCTAGAACACTCGGAATAAAGAGTTTTATAATCTATATCATCGTAATTGTTGTGATTGCATTATTATCTGCTATTGGACTGGATGCGATTGTGGGTAATTATGGTATCAGTATTTCTGAAACACAACACAGACACAACAATTTCCTTCTGGTTTCATACATATCAGCACTAATCCTTATCGGATTTGCGGTTTATTTTATGATAACTGAAGCCAGAAAAAAATTTTCTGTGAGGAAGAAGTACAGAAACTGTTATATTTTTAATGTCCCTGAGATTTCCTGCGCGAATTGCGCAAAGAAAATACAAGACAGAATCTCTTCTATTGAGGGAGTAAAGATTGTCGATGTGGATGTAAAGAAAAAAAGGGTGAAGATTTACAGTGAGATCTCAAATAGAGAAGAAATAACGCGAATGCTTGCTTCAATAGGATATCCTGTTTCAGAACATTAGATGTGATCTAAAAACCACCAGTAAAACTGAGATTGTTTTTTCTTCAAAAAATCAGGTGTATCTAAAGAAAAGGGACCGAAAAGAATCCTTACCCACTTTTTCTCGTCAAGCTCTACCAGCTTTTTGCCTTTTCCTGCAATTTCTTTTGTTTCAGTGATTTTCGCAAGATATTCATTTTCAAAATCCTTTCCGAAAAGAAAATCCATCGTGTCCTTGAGGGAGAGAATTTTTATCATAAAAAATGGCCCTATAGTGAACCTGCTGGCATGTTTCAATAAAACATTTGTTTCAGGTATGTTTGCCGGGAAATTAACACTAATTTCGTTTGCATTCCATCTTTTAAGTAGCTGGTTTATCAAAGAACACCAGAGGTTGCTGTCTCCGCCAATTTCTACAATAGTTCTTTCCGTCCTTTCTCCAACTGCGACCGCATATGCAAAACTGTTTCTGATTCTTGTATAATAAAGCTGGGTATGTATTCTTTCATCAAAAACTTTTTTATACCACGGTATTGTTCTTTCAATATAGCATGGAAATTTTTCATGAGCTTCTTTTATATCTTGAAGTGTTTCAATCGAGCCGTCATACCTGGAAACTAAAACAGTGCTGGTTATTCCTGTTTTTTCAAAGGCTCTCTGACTGAAGGTAAATACAGCATTTGCGCCGCATGTTTCATATCCCCAGAAGTTATAACGCTGTCTATCGCCTCCGAGAATTGAAAATGAATAATTTCTTCTTTTCATCTCTTCTATGCAAAAGTCCATCAATATCTTCATATATCCTTTGTTTCTAAAATCAGGATGAGTTGATACGCTTCCTATACCACCAATTGTTGTTTCCCTTCCGTTTAACACAACATTTTGCGGGTATATGCCGATTAAAGAGGCGATCATTTTGTTCTGCCTGATGATAAAAATGTTGTCGTAATCGAGGGTTTCTTTTGACATAACCTGCGGAAACGACCGATAAAAAAATCCTCTTGAATGGTCAAAAGATTCTTCAAGGAATTGCATTATGTTTTCATATTCTTTTTTTGAAGGGTTTTCAATCCTGATCACGGTACCTCCTTATCTTTTATCCACCCATGTTTCGCGTTTGTTTCAAGCATCGTAAGATAATTTTCAAGCGGTACATAATTAGGAACTGAATTACTTGAGCCAACAGCATAACCGCCTTCCATTCCATATTTTTTGATTCTGTCCATTGTAAGCGCCTGTATTTCCTGTTTTGTGCCTGTTGCAAGGGTGTGAACCCGGATGTTTCCGATAAGTGCGATCTTTTTACCAACTTTTTTTCTTAATTCCTGAATATCCATAGATTCAGGTTCAATCGGATGCAGCGCGTTAAATCCCGCGTCAATTATGATGTCAAGCATTTCGTAGAGGTTTCCATCAGAGTGATACAGGAACAATTTTCCTGCATCCTTTACCATTTTTGACATCCTTTTATAATACGGAAATATCTTTTCTCCAAGCCATTTTGGCGGCATTATGGTCCCTGTTCTATAGGCAATATCATCTGGAATCCATATTCCGCCAACGCATTCAAACTCAAGCATTTTTTCACAGAACCTTACCTGGGTTTCACCAATTATATTTATCAGATGGTCAACAAATTCTGGTTTTTCCACGCTAAGCATCACAAAGTTTTCAAAGCCGAGTAACATCCATGTTGCAACAAATATTTTTCCGCAAACCCCGAAAACCTTCATTCCATCAGGTAAATTCTTCTCTGCAAATTCAAAGTCAGAAAAATCAGTTTTCTTAATATCCGGCCATGGAAATTGTTCAATATCCTTTTCTGTTCTTATAATTCCGGTATGTTCTTCTGCCCAGACCCTTATGTCTTTTCCTTTGAAGTGTTTGGCTGGATCGTCCATCACAAGTTCTTTATTAACAGTTCCAGCAGGATCCACCATTCCCTTACTTATCCAGATGTAGTCATAGCCGGCTCTATGCCTGAATTCAATCTCTTCTTTGACTGAATTTACTTCTTTTTTTAAATAGGCTTCTTTTATCTCCCTGTCAATAACAAACTCCATATTTGGCACACGATAATTTTTTTCCCACAGAAGAGTATTTCTTAAATTTTCAAAATCAGGTGAAAATCCCCAATCATTCATAAGTTTTCCTTTTTTAATTGAACAATTGTATATGGACCGTCCGGTATCACAGCGATTTCAGTTTCTTTTCCATATTCATCAAGTGCAGCCCTGATTGCCTGATCTATGTCTTTAAAAGGAATTACTTTGCACAAACTTGCATCTTTTTCTGAAAGGGTTGAGACCAGAAATACGCGTGCCCTGTCAATTACATGAACCAGTGGTTGCACTCCCCACTGGAGGTCATGAAAATAACCTGGCTGCATTATCATTTTCATAAAATCTTCGGTTTTCTGCATTCCGTACAGAAGTTTTTTGAAATTTGCGCTTCCAACCCCGTCGCAACATTCTGCTGCGCTGATGATAATGCCACCTTCTTCCACTATTTCAAGGGCGGTCACCATTCCTTTTACAGACTGATAAAAATCTCTGTCAAGCGGGTATCCACCGTTTGTTGTAATGACAATTTTGTATTTTTTCTCAGAGAAAACTGTGGTGGAACTTTTGCAAAACTCGACTCCTTTCATAAATGCTTTTTCAAAATCTCCAGAAAAAATTCCTGTAATTTCACCTTTTTTATTTATTGTCACATTTACAAGGAAATCAATGCCAGTTTTTCTTGCAAATTCAGTCGCAAATATATGACAGGGATTGTTTTCGAGAATTCCTGGCTTTGTATTCGGATGTTCGAGAAAATCGGCTCCATGGAATATTTTTATTGATTGATATCCGGCAATCCCAGGACAAACACCTTTTCTTCCACCAGAAAATCCAGCAAAAAAATGTGGCTCAGTCATACCTGTTACTATTTTCAGGTCTGCATCAAGATATCTTTTGTTCACATAAAAATCAGTGTTTTCAATCCTTACTATCATTGAATCGTCTGTTGAGCAATGGTCATAAATTGGAAACCTTTCAACAATTTCTTTGCCAGCAAGTTCAATCTTTTCTTCTTCAGTCGTGCTTCTATGGGTGCCGTTTCCTATCAGTATGAATATCTTTTCATCAGGTATTCCAGCAAATTTCAAAGTTTCAATAATTACAGGAAGTATGATCTTATTCGGCACAGCCCTTGTGTGATCAGAAATAACAATACATATTTTTTCAATTCTTTTCTTTCTTACAATTTCGGAAAGTGGTGGACATCCGACAGGATTTTTCAATGACCATCTGATTTTTTCTTCAGGATTTTCAATCCCTGAAATATCATTTCCTTCAAAAACAACAAAATTCGCTGGATAATTAAGCTCTATACCACTTTTTCCGTATTTCAGTTTAATCATCTGCCAGGCCAAATAAAAAATTGAGCGTGTTTTCGTTCGCAATCTTCAAAATAAGATTTCTCGGAAGACTTCTTAAGGCGTCAATTTCATCTCTGTATGTGGCTTTAAGCCATGTTTCAACATATGAATCTTTCGTTCTTCCCTGTTTTCTTCTTGCTATGTAAGAATATGCAGGGGTATCAGTGCCCCAGACAATGGTTTCAGGGAAGGCATCAACAAGAGAGCTTAACACCTTTTTGTGATCTGAATAGTCGGCATCAAACCTTTCATTCTCCGGGGCTGCGATGGGATGGTTTTCTCTCGTAAGTTGTACCTGAATTGTAAGGGCTGATGTATCAACCCATACATTTTCCATGCTATCAGCCATTTTCAGATAATTTTTATCAAATCCAATGCAGTGAGCCAGGCAGAACCTCACATCCGGATTTTTTTCAATAACCTTAAAAACTGCTGATGCGTGGGAAAAATTTTCTGCTGAATGTACTGTTGTGTGTATTGTGAAAGGCCAGTTTCTTTCTTTTGCTATTTCAATAAAGGCCTTGCCAGTTTTGAGCAGGCCAAGAATACTTGATTGACATATCACAGGGACAATCTTGATCCCGAATATCCTATATTTTTTTT
>JAMWBX010000017.1 GCA_023818725.1 Candidatus Omnitrophota bacterium | reverse complement strand
GTATATCAGGTGAGAAAGAATTCTCTGCTTCTCATTCACAAAAATGAAATTCACAGATACCTGCCACATCCGGAAATAGAGATAGAGAGACTTAATATTGTTTTTCCTTCGTTTTTTGTTAGATCAAGAAAGGCTATAAAGCAGATTGTAGAAAAAAAACTTTCTGAAGTCCATCATAAATTTTAAAAGGTCCATATTTACTTTCAGCAGAAGTTTTAAGAAAACCACAGGTATAGGTTTCAAAGAGTATCTTAACAACAAAAAGATTGTTGAAGCCAAAAAAATGCTTGAAACAGGTTCTTACAAAATTCTGACAGTTGCACATGAATGCGGGTTCTCAGATATTTCATCATTTAACAAAGCATTCAAACGGTTAACAGGAATTACGCCAACAATGTACAGAGAGATTATGACTTCCTGACTTATCTGAAGGCAACATGCGGTTGAGGTTCATAAAATATTCTTACAGGCCTTCCATCATTCAGTATTGACATCCTTCCTGCTTCAACGACAAGCTCATTAATAAAACTGTTTGCCGGCGTCGCAATAATTCCTTTCGCATCTATATCCTTTATGAGTTTTTTTCTCATTTCTATATCATCACCTGCATTATCCTCAATGTTTTTAATTGCACCAATAATTGCTGACACTGAGTCAGGTCCATAGCCGACAGGTTTATATCCTTCACCTTCCCACGGGACAAATCTGAAAAAGTCAGGGCTTACATAATTGTAAGCAGAACCGCCAGGACCGATATCTTCAAGATAACAGTACGCAACCCCTCTGTACTGATCGTCATGTTTTATCATACCTGTTTTCCCATTTCCTTCGCAGTACATCAAAAGTCCCTGATCATTGCTTCCGGCTCCAGCATCAGGATAACCAAGGCCGTTTGTTACAGACAACAGCGCATCGTTTTCAAACCTTACTCTCGCATCTGACCACATAAATCCAACATTTCCATTAGGAAATTTTCCTTTTACACCTTCCACAGAAACTTCAACGGGTTTAAGTCCTGTTATGAAATAAACAAGATCCACATAATGACAGCCAATATAAACAAATGGGTCTGTTCTGTCCACTGTAAACCAGTTCTGGAAGTTTGAATATCTGTAATAGTAAGGTTCTATGAGTTTTGCTTCTCCCATTGCAAATTCTCCAAAATGTCCAAGCATGTATGCCCTTTTTGCCATAAGAGACCTTCTGTCAAATCTTTTGTGATATTCAACACCAACAAAAAGACCCTTTTCCATTAAAATATTTTCTATTTCTGCTGCCTGTTTATACTGGAGCACAAGCGGCTTTACGCATAGCACATGCTGATTGTTCTTAAGCGCTTCCATAACCACTTCATAGTGCAGGTTATCAGGCATTGCAACAACCACTACCTGCCTTGGTTTCATTTCCGAAATAACCTTTTTGTAGAGTTCAGGATAGTTTTTGTCATCCGGCTCAGAAAAATCAGGATATGGTGTAAATGATTGATCAGGAAATGCTTGTTTGAGTTCCTGGTTATCTCTTAGATATTTCAGTGGAGCGCTATTGAGCGCGCATATTTTTATTTCTCCAACTATTTTTGTTCTCTGAAGGTGATAAATTGAGGGTAATAGCAAATCATTGGTAATCATTCCTCCACCCACAATTGTTACATCAAGTCTTTTCATCTGCGCCTCCTGTAATTTTTCATAGTACAATATTATAACACTGGAGGCCTGATATGAAAATAATACGACTGCTGTTTTTTCTTTTAATCTTCCTCAATTGTCTTTTTTCTCAAACCAATCAGAGTGCTGAAAAGACGGTCGCTGCAATTATTTCCGACTGGTTCAGGTATTCCCATTCTGATGTCATTCTTTCAAGAATTTTGAAGACCTATACCCTTGATGGTCATGGTCAGAAATCGCAATTGAAGCTTGTTTCAGTTTACAGAGATAAACCAACTGAAAAGGATATGACAGTTTCATTGGCGCAAGAATACGGATTCAAAATTTCCGGCACAATTGAAGAAGCGCTGGAATCAGAAACCGGTATTCTATCCGTTGATGGAGTTTTTATTATAACCGAGCATGGCAAATACCCGATTTCGGAAACATCTCAGGTGATAAGACCTAACAGAAAGTTGTTTGAAGAGGTGGTAAGAGTTTTCAAAAAAAACAAAAAGGTTGTTCCTGTTTTTATTGACAAACATATTGCTACAGAATGGGACGATATTAAGTGGATTTATGAAACTTCAAGAAAATTGAAGATACCTCTGATGGCAGGTTCATCAGTTCCTGTTTCCTGGAGGTATCCTCCGGTTGACGTGGATACGCATTCAAAACTGAAGGAGATTGTCGGGATTTCATATCACACGCTTGATGGCTATGGATTTCACGGGCTGGAAATGATTCAATGTCTTGCTGAACAGAGAAAGGGCGGCGAAACAGGAATAAAGTCGGTTCAGTGTTTAACAGGCAACAAAGTATGGGAAGCCGCAGGGAAATTATTTGATAAAGATCTTTTTAATATGGCAATTGAGAGAACAGGAAGAAAAATACCCGAAGGTAAGAATTTGAATGATCTTGTCAAAGAGCCTGTTCTTTTTGTTATTAATTACTATGATGGATTGCGTGGCTTTCTTTTTACTCTCAATGGTTTTGCCAATCAATGGACTGCCGCATGGAAATACGAAGACAAAAAGATGGAATCAACCCTTTTTAAACTTGATGAAAATCTTTCAACCCTGATGCATTTTGCAAATCAGGTGCTTGGCGTTGAAAAAATGATACTTTCAGGTAAACCTTCCTGGCCGATTGAGAGAACAGTTTTAACCAGCGGCGCTCTCAATGCCCTTTTAATTTCAAAGGCAAATTCGGAAAAGGTGATTGACACCCCGCATCTCAGGATCAAATACAAATCTGACTGGCGCTGGAAGGAGCCTGCTTTTCGACAATAGAAGTTATCTTTGCATTTTTTGCCGGGAAACATCCGGGATAAAAGGCATCTCAGGCGGAGGGACAGGTGGTGTTTTCAAAAGTTGCAGCAGAATGTCATCCATCATCAGAGTAAATTTGATCTGCTTGCCGGGTGAAAGCGATTTCATTATGTCATTTCTTATTTTTTTTATGCCGTCATTTAGCTGCAGTGAAAGTTTATCAAGGTGTGAAATTTTTTCCTCCACTTTTTTTGCTGTTAAATCCTCTTCAGTTTGTCGAAAAATACCACCAATCACTTCTTCTTTTGTTTGTCTGAATTTAGAAATAAATTCTGGCATCTGGCTATCTTTTATCTCCATTTCATTAATCAATCTGACAAGCAACTCGTTTTCGATGTTTTTTTCCCACAATTTTTGTGGAAACTGCATTTCCTAACAGTAACCATAAATTGATACCAAAAAAACTACTATAAGAGCTATACTTTTTTTCATACTTGCTCCTTTTATGAAAGTTATTTCATATTTTGAGAAAGCTTAGTATTTTTGGTTGAACCAGTTTTAGATAGTCTTCAAGAGAAATTCTTATCAGTTCTGTATGCGTTCCTGCATTAAAGACTATTTCCTTGTTTTCTGTGAGCGAATCTTCAACAAATGTTTCCATTCCATAAAGATTTCCAAAGGGTGGCATAGCTCCTGTCTCACATTCTGGAAATGCATCTTTGAATTCCTGTTCAGTGGCTACTGTCAGTGATTTTGCTCCTGTTGCTTTTTTTAGTATTTCTACATCAACATGATAATTAGCGGGCAGCACCGCCATTGCAAGTTTTCCATCTTTGTTGATTATGACAGTTTTGGCAAGTTGTTTACCGTGAATATGAGCCTGTGCCGCAATTTCCTGCGCTGTGTATGCCGGAGAATGCTTGATTGTTATGTACTTGATACCATTGGTGTCGAGAAATTCTTTTAGTTTTCTGGAAGGCATCTTTATCACCTCCTTTTGTCTACAGCTTTTTATACCTGCCGGCACAGCTTTCTGTCAATCCTTTTTCAGATACATTAAAGAGATTAAAAAATGTGGCACAATTTAAGGCTATTCAATCTGGATCAAATATCCAGCTCCGTTTTCAGTGTTTCTTGGATTGACGGCTTTTTGCCATGTTCCAGAAGAAAATTCATTAGCTCCTTTTCCAAGGTCAATAAGAAAACTGAAATTCCCACCTATGGAATTTTTTGGATGATACTCGAGTGGGCCGCAGATTCCCTGAACCCTTAAGGCGTTTTTTCCCGTATATGTATCAGAGCCGTCTCCATCAATAAGTATTGCCCAGGAGCCCTGGCACGCAAAGCCCTGTCCGCTGATAGTTGCGGTATAACTGTCATCTCCGGAAAAATCGACAAGCGCTGCGGTTCCTATGTCCCATCCGAAGCCCTGTATTCCGAGAGTTCCAATATATGTGTCGTTTCCTGTGTCATCGTATAACAGACCTACCGCGTAATGACAGGCATAACCAAATCCGTATCGCGTGAAATTATTGGTCAGGGGCTTGCGGATGTCATTTCCCCCAAAATCCCTTGCAATTCCTGCGGCAAACCAGTATCCTCCAGTGGAAAAATAATCAGCTTCATAAGTATCATCTCCACCGCCATCAAGCATTATTCCGAACCCGCCATTTGAAATTCCTCTGAAACCAGAACCGCAGCCTTGAGACCATGCATGCTTGTAATAATGCGGTGGCTCCTGATATGGTTCATCATACTTGCCGCCTGCCCTGTAGCAATCATCGCCATCTGTATCTTCAAATACGCCAATTCCAAGCATTCCTCCATAGCCCTGTCCGAAAAGATTTGTCGAGTACCTGTCGTTTCCTTTTCTGTCTATAAGAATCCCAATTCCGCAAAGTGCGCTTCCCTGATTTCTTCTGTCTCCATTATAAATGTCCTGCCCATCGTCATCAACAAGAATTCCGATGCCCATCAGCCCGACTCCCTGACATACATCAGCGCCATCGTAAACATCATTTCCGCTTTTATCGTAGAGGATGCTAATTCCAAAGAAACCAGCACCCTGCGCAAAACCATCAGGGGCAAAATACCTGTCATTTCCTTCAAAATCAATAATTAACAGCACAGGTTTTTCAATGCCGGTTTTTCCACCTGTGTAAGTATCATTTCCTCCAGGGTCGATTACACATACGATATTTTTCATCTTATCAAGATCGTATCTGTCATTTCTTTTTGAACCGACCAGAACCTTTCCGTATTTTCCTGGTTTCATTTTTTTAAAATTTTCAAAATCAGGATGGTTCAAAATATCTATTAAAACAATGGTTGCTTCTATCATTTTGTTTAATTCTATCCTGGAAGCCATTGAGGCAAGCGCAAGGCCGGCTTCTCTTTCGGGTAAAGAATGTGCGACGATATCTCCAATCTGCCTTACTGCGAGTCGCTCTGTAAGTTCCATAAATTCAGCCATTTTAGCAGGCGAGAAACTGGTAAAGGCAGATTGAACATATTTTTCCGCAATCGAAATCTTTTTATTCAAGTAAGAAATGGTTAATTTTTCTCTGTCAGGTGTTTCATTTATTTGAACTTCTAAGTCAAGTAATTTTGCGCACTCTTTCAAAATGTCGTTAAAAGCCCCATTTTTACATAGTTGATGCAACTTTTGAGTGATCTGTTCTCCTTCAACAATACAGTCGACAGGATTGCGCAGCCACCTATCAATTGTTTTTAATCTGAAATAGCCATTCTTGTCATTCCACCATCTATCCCCGCTTGTTCTGTCAAGGATATCCGAAACATATTTTGTATATTGCTGGTAAATGTTCAATTGGTTATTGTCTTTCAGAGTTTGCGTAATGATGCTGACTGCCCTTTTTACAATTTCATCTGTTTTTTGTGTTTGGCAGAACGTGAAAACTGAAAAGAAAATCAGAGTGAAAATAAAAATTCGAAATATTTTCATTTTTTGAGCTCTGGTATTAGGGAAAATATCTCGTTTTTTATTCTTTCAAGCTCCTGGTCAGTTTTCCCTTCAAATCTCATTGTAAGCACGGGTTCTGTAACTGATTTTCTGACCAGAGCCCATCCATGCTCAAACTGGATTCTTACGCCATCAAGAGTGTTTATCATTTCTGGCGGATAATGATTGATAAGAGTTTCAATGATCTTTTCAGGATACTCCACAAAAATTCTAATATCAGGTGTGATAGGGTAGGGTTTAATGGATTTTATCTGTTCGGATAAAGCGCCATTTTTTTCTATGATCTTTGCCATCATAAGGGTTGCAAATAAGCCGTCATCTCCTCCAATTTCCTTAAAGAAATAGTGGCCTGAAACTTCCCCGGCAAAAGCGGCGCCTGTTTCCAGAAATCTTTTTTTTATAAAGGCATGACCTGATTTTTCCATTATGGGAACTGCACCAAGTTTTCTTATTTCATCGGAAACAATCTGAGAGCACTTTATATCATGAACAACGCTCATATCCTTTTTGTTCGGAAGAATATTTCTGATATAAATAATTATCGCGATATCTGCCGGAATAATATTTCCTCTATCATCAACAAATATCGCTCTGTCTCCATCTCCGTCAAAAGCGACCCCAAAATCTGATTCTGTTTCAACAACCTTTTTCTGCAATTCTCTTATGTTTTTACTTATAGCAGGATTTGGATGTCTGTTTGGAAATGTGCCATCAGGTACGCAGAAAAGTTTAACTGTTTGATATCCAAGTTCTCCGAGGATTTCGGGCGCAAGCTTCCACCAGCACCCATTTCCAGCGTCAACAACAATCCTGAGATTCCCTTTTTCAAAAAATGCCTTGATGTAGTTTTTATATTCGCCCACAGGGTTTTTAACAAAAACATTTCCGCAACCATTTGCAAATTTCTCAGATTCAACAAGATTCTGTATCATCTTTATTTTTTTCGGCGTAATCGGGCTTTTCCCCAACACTATCTTCATTCCGTTATCACCTGGAGGATTGTGAGACCCAGTAACCTGAACCCCGCAGTTGAGTGAGTAATGCTTCAGAGCGAAATAAAAAACTGGTGTTGGCACTGTGTTTATATCAAGGACATTGCATCCGGAAGAAATAATGCCGTCAGTTAATGCCTGTTTTAATTTCGGAGTGCTGATTCTTAAATCGCCGCCGACAACAATCTTTTTATCCCTGCACACGGTTCCAATGGCTTTTCCAATTTTGTATGCAATCTCTTCTGTCAGTTCAACTCCGTATTTGCCTCTTATATCGCATGCCTTGAAAATTGACATTCAAAATCCTTTTTTAATATAGTTTCTTTTCTTCAATTCCTGAAGAAACTTTTGATACAGGTCTTGATAGGCATTGACCCATGCTTTTTCGGGTTCATAATACCGGATAATTTTCACCATATTTTCACACGCCTGGTTTAGATTTTTGAAATAAGTGCGCGACGCGGCAAGGATTGCCGCACCTGCGGCCGCGTTAGTATTTGCCGGCAGGGCAAGAGTTTTTTCCAGAATAGATGCTCTTATTCTGTTCCAGATATTGCTTTTTGTTCCGCCGCCAGCTATTCTTATTATTTCTTTTACTTCAGCGCCGAGTTCCTGCAAGGTTTGATACGCAAGTTTTTCAATGTATCCAACTCCTTCAAGATACGCGGCATAAAGAGTTTCCTCATCACAATCTTCTGGCTCAAAACCCCTGGCATCCGGGTTAACAAACGGGAATCTTTCTCCTTTTACAGCAAGCGGCCAGCAAATATGTTTACCGGGTACTATTTTTTCCGCTTTATTGTTTAAAGATTCCCATTTTGCTTTATCAAATTTTTTTATAATACATTCTCCACCGGTATTGCTCGCGCCGCCAGGAAGCCACCATCCATCCGGATGTCTGTGGCTATAAATCCTTCCAAGAGGGTCTTTCAGAATTTTTTCTGTCACACCCTTGATAACAAGAGTTGTACCAAGTGTTGAGTTCCATTCTCCTGGAAATACTGCGCCTGTGGACACCTGAGAGGCGCAACCGTCAGTCATTCCGGCTGCCACAGGTACGCCAGGCGGAAGCCCTGTTTCATTTGAGCAGTTAACCGAAACAACCCCTATCACAGCGCCTGATGCCACAGGTTCTGGCAAGATTTCTTTTGATATGCCAAGAATTTTTTCAATTTCATCCGGCCATTTACCATCGATCAAGTCATATCCTGTTTTCAACACATTTGTATAGTCGCTCACACAGAAATTTCCTGTTAATTTTCCTGTAATGAAGTCCGCCGCATGAACAATTCTTAAAGTTTTTTCAAAAATTTGCGGCATATTCTCTTTTACCCACAGTATTTTTGCAAGGGCATAAGATGAATTAAACCTGTATCCCATTTTTTCAGTCAGGTTTTTGAGAACCCCATTCAAGGTTATTGCCTGTTTTTCGCTCCTTCTGTCATTGTACATAATGGCGGGCATAAGCGGATAATAGGTTTTATCCAGAAAGCATACGGTTGCGGATGTTGAGGATACAGAAATTGCAAAAATCTCTTCCGGATTAATTTCAGCCAACGATTTTCTCAAGCACAACGCAACATATTTCCACCAGTCAAGCGGATTTTGCTGATGCCATCCCTGTGGTTTCTGATGCAATGAATTATCAAAAGCGGTTTCGCTATTTGATTTTATCTGTCCCCTGGCATCAAGGCATATGACCCTGACCCCCTGGGTGCCAATATCAATCCCTATGAAAATCTCTTCCATTGCGTTTTTTCACCTTTTTTTTGATTATAGCATAAAAGAAGGCGTTTATATGATAAAATACTAATAAAGGGGATCCCGGGATGCATCAAATAAAAAGGAAACTTAAAGGTACAATGAGGAAAAGAATTGCTGGAAGCAAAACTGCGCTGAGAAAGATAAAGAATATTGGAAGCGCCATGAAAAAGATTCACAGAACCAAGATTTTTCACATCTCAAAGCTTAAGTTTGGCAGATTCAAACCCAAAATAAAGATTTTTATTGAAAAAGGCAACTTTGTTATCAAAACAGTCGAAACCGCAAGGGAGCTTGAAAATATTTTGAGATTGAGATTCAAGGTTTTCTATCAGGAGATCCTCGAGAAAAACGCTGTGCTTCCTTCAGATGTTGATATTTTTGATTTCATCTGCGACCATCTTGTTGTCTTTGACAGAGAGAAGCAGAAGTATGTGGGTACATACAGACTCAATCTTTCAAGTTTTTCGAAAAGGTTTTATTCTGCTCAGGAATTTGACATCAACAACATCTTGCGTCTGCCAGATATTAAACTTGAACTTGGAAGGGCCTGTGTGGACAGAGAATACAGAACAGGCGTTATCATAGGGCTTTTATGGCGCGGGCTTGTTGAATACATTCGAGCCAGCAACGCAAGATATCTTTTTGGATGTTCAAGCGTAAAAACAACCGATATAAAAGAAGCGTCTCTGCTTTATCTGTATTTGATGAAGAACCATAAAGCGCCTGATGAATTAATTGTTACGCCGCGCAAAAATTTCAGAATACCGTCTTTTTCTAAATATGCAGCCGGCTTGAAATACGATTCCGAGCAGGTTTCTTATGTTAAACAACTGATGCCACCACTTCTCTCTTTTTATATCAAGGCAGGCGCGTTTATTTGCGGAGAGCCTGCCCTTGATAAGGCGTTCCAATGCGTTGATTTCTTTACCCTGCTTGACTTAAATAATCTTTCAAAAGAGATTGAAAGAAGATACAGGATTTCTGAATGATTGCTGTATTCAAGAATTGATTAAGTCAGAATGCGAATTCTTGAATATTTTCAGCTGAATGGATAAACTAAATTTTTTTTTTAAGTTCGGTTCTATATTTGTTTTAATTCTTGCTTATATTGCTGTATCGGTTATTATCCTGATTTTTTCAAAACCCACAAGCAGAAGAAGAAATCTTTGTTTCAATCGCTCTTATTTTACCACAATGGCGCTTAAGCTTCTTGGTATAAGAATGGTAAAGAAAAGCAATTTTCCGCATGTTGGCAAAACTTATTTGATTGTTAGT
>JAMWBX010000016.1 GCA_023818725.1 Candidatus Omnitrophota bacterium | reverse complement strand
CTATGAGCATTATTGCATCATATTCAAGTAATCTTCGATTAACTGTAACAAAAATATCTTCATCAAGCAAACCCTTAGAAATTTCATAAATCTCTTTTGAGGGAATCCTGCCGACTTCCGTAATACATCTTGCATCATCCCAGCAGTGTTGATAAACTGTACTTTCAGGATACTTTGTTCGCAATTCATCAATATCTATTGCGAGCAATTTTTCAAGCTGACCATTGTTCATTGCGGGATGAGTACCAAGCGCTATCATAAAATCAATCTTAATCGCTCTGCCATAAAGAGACTCTAGAACAGTTCTAAATACAAGACCTGTGGGACCCGAGCGCGTCCCATCAGGAATAATCGCCAATATCTTTCTTTTTTCAAAAAATTTCCAGGCAAAAGCTTCACTCAACAGCGAAGAAAATTCTTCATCAGACATGAAATCATCCTTACTCCATTTCTCTTTTATAATCATAGTAACAACAGCCTTCCACCGGGGTTAAATTTTTCGTAAAGGGATTTTCGCAACTGCTGTTTTTCTCTGTATGAAACCAAATGGTCATATTCAGGATTTTTCCACGGAGGTAAATCTGTCAAAACATTAAGAAATTCTTTTATAAAAATTTCCTGATTTTCGGCCCTATATTTGCCAGCAAGAAAAAGATCAAAGACTTCAAAAATATTTTTCCATGCATCTTCCTCTTTCCCTGGGACAACCGGATAAAATCTAACGTTGTTTTTTTCTGCGGATTCTAAATCACCGTAACTATCACCGATAACCATAACATTGTCTTCAGGGTAGGCGCCAATTTTTTTTAGCATTTCAATTTGAAAAACCTTGCTTCCCATCTCCTGACTGCATATGACATTTACATACTTTATCATGTCATGTGAGTACCAGTATTCAAACAGATCATCATATGGTGTTTGAGAAACAACAGCAATGTCAGCTTTTTCGCTGATAACTTCAAGAGACTCCTTCACATTCGCAAATGGCATAAAATTCTTGTTTATAATCGGCAGCATCTCATTAACTGCCATGCTCCATGCAAAAAGTTTCCGAACAGATAATTCCAGATATAGCGTATCAACGTATTTTTTTAGAGAAATATTGCTGAGTGCGTAATTGTTTTTTTCGCAAAAATCAATAAAATCGGCAATTAACCCAGAATCAGGTATTTTCAGGTTCTTGTTTCTTACAATTTCTTTTACATCCGTTCTTTCTTCAAGCGCCTGAAGAGTTAATCTTAAAGCAATAAATCTGTTCGAACCCCTGTAAACCGAAAAAAGATTGTAGTATTCAGCCACTTCCCTGAAATAAGACTCGATATCCCATAATTGATAAAATTCCATGTACAGTGGATGAAAAACAAGAATCTGTTTTCCACTCATATTATCGACGATGCACCCATCTGTATCAATTGCTACAAGAAAATCCTTTGTCTTTTTGAATTCCTTTATCTGCAAAGAGGAATCTCCCGTTTTTTCTGAATCAATAGTCTTCAAGGGCATACGTTTTTTCAGATTACTTGTTTATTCACCAGCAATTCAAAGCAGAGCCTATTTTGTTATCTCTTTTTCAGGCCTTCCTGGAAGCAGCCACTCAGTGTGAAATTCTCTTACCTTACCTTGCTCATTCAACAGCAACTCAGGTTTGTTCGGGCCTCCTATCTTAAAATACCCGTGAGCGCCAAAATAATCTCGTTGAAGTGCAGAAACCTGGGCAGAAGGCATAACAGGCGATGTTATCTGCAAAATATAGTCAAGAGAACTTGACATTGCAAGAGCCGGCACTCCACACTGGTGGGCAACCTCCACAAAATTAACCAGTTTCCTTATGTTTTTATCAACAAAATCTGCAAATTTTGGAGCCGCAAGGAGATTTGGTAGATCTGGCTCTGATTCGTATGCCTTTGTAATTTCATCCAGGAATTGAGCACGGATAATGCATCCTGCTCTCCAAACTTTAGCAATTCTTCCAATATTCAAGTCGAAATTGTATGCCTTTGAAGCTGCCTGCAAAAGAGCAATACCTTGCGCATATGAAGAAATTTTCGCAATGTAAAGGGCATCATGCGCAATTTTTATCATCTCATTTTTATCGCCACTGTATTGAGGCATCCTTATTTTAAGCTTCTTTGCCATAGTAAGCCTTAAATCCTTGTCCTGAGACATTTCCCTTGAAAAAACAGCAGCAGCAATCGTTGGAATTGGGACAAGCAATTCAAGAGCGCTCTGAACTGTCCATGTACCTGTTCCCTTCATTCTTGTTATATCAGCCACCCTGTCAACAAGAAATTCATCAGACCCATCGTGTTTCTTCTTCATACTGTCTGCAGTGATTTCTATAAGATAAGACCTTAATATATCGTCTTTTCCGTTCCATTCTGCCATTATATCTGCAATTTCATCTGCTTTCATTCCTACATTTTTAAAAAACCACACTACCTCTCCGATAAGCTGCATATCTCCATATTCAATTCCATTATGAATTGTTTTGACAAAATGGCCTGCTCCATCTGGGCCAATATAGTCAACACACGGTTCACCGTCATAGGCCTTTGCAGCAATATCTTTAAATATTCTTTCAATAAGTTCATAGGCCTGTTTCTGCCCACCAGGCATTATTGCTGGGCCCTTAAGGGCTCCTTCTTCCCCTCCGGAAACACCTGTTCCTATAAATAAAATGCCTTTTTCAGCAAGCATCTTATTTCTGCGGATCGTGTCCTTAAAGAAGGAGTTTCCTCCATCTATAATCAGATCGCCAGGCTTCAAATACTGAAGAAGTGCTTCTATAAAATTGTCAACGGGCTGACCTTCCTTGACCATAAGCATAATCTTTTTCGGACTTTTCAGTATTCCGACAAGTTCTTTGAGATCGTAAGTAGCGATGATGTTTTTACCTTTTGCCATTGTCTCTATGAATGTCTTTGTTTTTTCCGAGGTACGGTTGTAAACAGCGACCGTATATCCATGGCTCTCCATATTGAGAGCAAGACTTCTTCCCATAACTTCCATACCGATTATCGCGATATCTGCTTTTTCCATTTTCTTTCTCCTTTTTTATAGATCAAACACCTGAATATGCGTTAAATCCACCATCAACAGGGACAACAACTCCTGTAACAAATTTTGATGCCTTTGAAGCAAGCCAGACACAGACGCCTATTAAATCTTCTGGTTCACCAAATCTACCTGCTGGTGTATGCTGGATAATTGTCTGACCCCTTGGTGTCAAATTATTATTTTGATCCACAAGAAGATAACGGTTCTGCTGGGTCAAAAAGAATCCGGGAGCTATTGCATTGACTCTTAATAATTTGTTATACTCCATCGCAAAATGAACGGCGAGCCACTGAGTAAAATTGCTCACAGCTGCTTTAGCAGCTGAATATCCCGGAATCCTTGTAAGAGGTCTGAAAGCATTCATCGAAGATATGTTTATAATAGATCCACCATCACTATTTTTAACCATTTCTCTTCCAAATACCTGTGAAGGTAATATCGCACCACCGAAAAGATTAAGGGCAACAACTTTTTCAAGTCCTTCAAAAGGAAGGTCAAAAAAGCTTAATTCAGCAGACGTTGTTGCTTCTTTAAGATTTCCACCGGCACAATTAACAAGTATGTCTATTCTCCCATATTTAGCAATAACCTTTTCGGCACAGGAGACAATTTCATCCTTTTTCAATACATCAATATAGAAACCATCTACCTTGAGTCCTTCTGAAACAAGCTGCTCAGCAACCTGATCAAAGTTTTTCATATCAAGAACACCAACCCTTGCGCCAGCCAGAGCAAGTCCTCGACATATGCTGGAGCCAAGAACCCCGGCACCTCCTGTAACCACTGCATTCATTCCATCAAGAGAAAAAAGTTCCATTATTCTTCTATCCATATCTTCCTCCATTATTCATACTGTAAATAATCTGGATGTGTATGGCGTTGAAAAGGTTTTTTCGTACCAGCAAGCACCCAGAAATAATATAGAACATGTTCTGGAATAACTGCAACTGGATGATACCCACCGGGTATAGTTATAATATCATCTGTCAGTATTGGAAAAGCCAGGTCATTTTTTTCATCATAAACGCGCATCATTCCAAATCCTGTCTTCTCGGGGTTACATTTGAAAAAGTATATCTCCTCATGTTTACTCTCCTGCGGCATCATGTCAACATCATGCTTATGAGGCGGGAAACAGGACCAGTGCCCTCTATCATGAATCGTCTCACCGGCTATAATTGTTGATGCAGGGAAATCCTGAGGCAAAATATTAAAAATTGTTCTCTTATAATTGAGTTTCCCTGCCCTTTGAATAGTAACGTCTTCGGGTGATATCAAAACCGGAGAAAATTTTCTGCCTGCTATAGCTGAAACAGCCAGTGCTTCTGATGTAGACTCCAAAATTACAGAATACTCTGTCTCCGGAGGAAGGTATACTGAAACAGGCCTGTCAATAAAAACGCTTTTCCGCTCCATTATAAATAAATCGCCATTGTTTATTTTAATGCTAATCTTCCCAGACAAAACTACCCAAAGCCACTCTTGCTGCCCAGTGTTTTCCATAATAGAATGCCCTGGGTTACCTCGATAAAAGCTGAATGAAAGAAAATGTAAATCTGAATTTTCTGGTGAAACAAAATACTTCAGAAAGCCCTCTTTCTTGGGGACACTGAACCTCATTGCCAATTGATACTCCTTTTAAAATTAGAATTTTTTCGCAACTCGATAGTCAAAAAATTATACCAATTTTTATTGAAAAATCAAAAATCGCTCGATAACGCCTGAAGGTCCAAAGATATCGAACAGATCCTTGTGTTTAAATTTTTCAAGCGGAATCTCTATCTCCATTGTTTCATCTATCAGCGTAACAATTTTCCAGGATTGCGGAAGAACAAACTTTTTGCCTTCGGGAATCTTTACAAGATAAATAGCCTTGCTCACCGCAGGAGCCTTCTTACTGCCCTGAAAATACTGGCAGTCAACAATCTCAAGACCCCTTGGAAGGATCTCATTCAACTTTTTCTTTATTAACTGGCAGGAAAAATTTGTGTTTTTGGCATAAACATCAATCATTTCATTTTTGCCCGCTATCCCAACAGCAAGTGGCGGACCAAAACTCATCCGTACTCTTCGGTTGAAGCCTTGACTGAAAACCAGATCTATCCCAAGTCTTCTCAATGACCTTTCAAAAATCTTCCCAATATAGTTTGCGGAAATGAACTTAGCAACAAGTTTCTTCTCATAGATAATCCTCAAGACTGGCATGTTTTTTAACGTTTCTTTATTATGTAAATTTCCTCTATATTATGGAAAAGTCCACCATAAACCGTTGGCTTAAGATTTCCGAATTTATCTCTTACCGCGTAAATAACATCTGAAGTTGCAGTAAAAATCATGGGCTGATTTTCGCAGAAAATTTCCTGCCACCTGTAATAAAGCTGTCTCCTTTTATCAGGGTCAAGACACTTTGCTGCTTGTTCAAAAATTTTGTCGATCTCTTTTTCCCACAAATAAACTGACGAAGGTGAGCCAAGATTCCACAGATGGAGATGACCGGTTGTAACCCAGACATTTTTCCCAAAATGTGGATCAATTCCACCTGTAAGTCCAAGAATGACTGCTTCCCAATCCTTTGTGCTGTTAATCCTAGTAACAAGAGAATTGAAATCTACAGGAAGAAAGTTAACTTTCATACCGAGCTTCTCAAGATCAGTTCTTATCAGATTTGCCTGTTCTATCCTCTGACTGTTATTGCTGTTGGTAATCAGGGAAAAAGAAACCTGATTTCCATATGGATCATAAAGTAGCCCATCAGAAGCTTTTCTAAAACCTGCTTCAGCCAGATATTTTTCTGCCTGTTTAAGATCGTAGTGGAATTTTTTGATACGGTCATTATAGAATTCCGGTACAGATTCATTAACAGGACCATATAAAGGATGGCCAAGACCCGCAAAAATATTGTTGATGATTGTCTGCCTGTCAATAGCACAGGAAACTGCCTTCCTGAAATTTATGTTTCTGAACCATTGCTTCTTGTATTCAACAATAGGGCTTTCGAGATTCTGGTTGAATACAAGAAATTCAGAACCAAGAGAAGGTCCAACATTAAAAATCTTCACATCCGGTGGTTTTTCTCTTATCAGCAATAAATAATCCTGTGGACGTAAGGAAATCATGTCAAGCTCACCTTTTTTGAACTTCAGGAGAGCAAGATTTTGGTCAGGAATTGTAAGAATGATAATCCTGTCGATATATGGCAGGTCGTGGCCATCGGCATCTTTTTTCCAGTACCTTTTGTTTTTTTTCAAAATGACCCATTCTCCGGGTCTGAAATCTTCAAGCATGAAAGGACCTGTTCCAACTATGTCATTCGGATTGGAATCCAGCCCCATGGCAAAAGAAAACTCCTTTCTATCGACAATTTTTTTATACTTATGTTCCGGAAGAATCTCCTGTCCCATCAATCTCAAAAATGGCGCAAACCTTTCTGGAAGAATAAACCTCACAACAAACCTGTCAACAACTTCAATCTTTATTGGTTTGCCATCAATTGAAAACACATCCCTGCTACTGGTGGGTATATCGGGATTGAAAATCAAACGTTCAAAAGTGAACTTTACATCACGCGCAGTAAACTGAATTCCATCGTTCCAGTAAACATCCTTTCGTAAATAAAAGGTCCATATTTTTCCTGTACTATCAATTTTCCATGAAACCGCAAGGTTTGGTTTGACCTGCTGCGTAATTCCATCTGTGGCAGTTAGACCTTCAAAAATGAAGCCCGTTATGAAAGTTGTGCTTGTCTCTTTTGCAATAATAGGATTGAATGACTTCGGTATTGAAGGAGAAGAGATTACCAGTGCTCCTCCGGCTCTTGTATTCGATTGGCCTGTTGAACAAAAAAACAGCAACAGAAACAAAAAACCCAGTCTAATTCTTTTGTGCCGGTGGCACATCTGTTGAAGGCGTTGTTGGAGATGACGGACCAGCGGGACTTTCCACAGGCGCTGAAGGAGATGATTTTTTTTGCAACTCCCGCTGAATTACAGATGGTCCTCCGTGCTTAAAAGATAGTGTAGTAAGTAAGATACAATTGACCATAAATAACACGGCCAGTGCTGTGGTGATTCTATTCATAATCGCAGGTGTTTCTGCACCGAAAACAGTCTCCATCCCACCACCACCAAAGACATTTGCCATTGTAGAACCTTTACCACTCTGAAGCAAAACAGCAGCGATCAGCAAAATCGATATTATCAAATGAATAACTATAAGAATTGTAATCATTTAATCCTCACATCAATTTGTTAAAATCAACTATACGCGTAAAGGATTCAAAAATCAAACTTGCTCCTCCTACAAGTACGCCATTAATTTCTCTTTCAGCCATCAAGCTATCTATGTTATCGGGTTTCACACTTCCGCCATAAAGGATACGAATTGAACTCGCCACATCTCCATACATCTTCTGAATAACACTTCTAATAAAGGTATGAACTTCATTTGCCTGTTGTGGCGTTGCATTTTTGCCCGTACCTATTGCCCAGACAGGCTCGTAAGCAATCACAATGTTCTTTATCATATCTGATGAAACGTTTTTTAATCCCTGTTCGAGCTGCCTTCTCACTACTGAAAAAGTTTCACCATTTTCATTTTCCTGAAGGGTTTCGCCAACACACAGAATCGGAATCATATCGTACTCAATTACTGCCTTTACCTTTTCAGAAACAAAATCGTCTGTTTCTTTAAAAATTTGCCGCCTTTCAGAATGTCCGCATATCACAAACTGTGCGCCAGCATCCTTGAGCATCAAGGGAGAAACTTCACCGGTAAATGCCCCCTCCTTCGCAGGAAAAACATTCTGAGCCCCAACATAAATTCCAGTGTCAGCAAGAATTCTACTGACACACGAAATTGCTGTAAAAGGTGGACATACAAGTATGTCACGATCGCCATATACCGGAAGTTTCTTCAGTTTCAGGGCAAAATCTTCTGCTTCCTTTGGTGTTTTATACATCTTCCAGTTACCTGCTATAATGGGCTTTATCATTTTATCTCACTTTTTGAGTATATCAATTCCAGGCAGTCCCTTTCCCTCGAGAAACTCAAGAGAAGCTCCGCCACCTGTGCACATATGTGAGATTTTATCAGCAAAACCTGCTTTATTCACTGCCGCTATTGAGTCTCCTCCGCCAATCACTGTAAATGCGTCGCTTTCCGCAACCGCTTTTGCTATCTCAATGGTCCCTTTAGCAAAAGGTTCTATCTCAAAAACGCCCATAGGGCCATTCCAGAAAATTGTCTTTGCCCTTTTTATACAATCAGTATATTCCCAGACTGCCTGTGGACCGATATCCACGCCTATCCAGCCTATCGGCACAGTGCCTCTTTCTGTCGTGAAATAATGAGCATCTTCGGCAATCTTGTCTGCCACAACATGGTCAAGTGGAGTGTGGAACTCTAAATGTCTTTTTCTTATTTCTCTATAGATCTCCTTGGCAAGTGGTATGGAATCGTATTCAACCTTTGAATTTCCCGTCTCCCAGTTATTCGCCCTGATAAATGTATAAGCCATCACTCCACCCGTAATTACTGTATCTACCTTGTCAAGCAGATTTCTAAGCATACCTATCTTATCACTCACCTTTGCTCCACCAACGATTAATAAAAAAGGCCTTTCAGGATTCTCAAGAAGCCTGCTAAGAGCCTTGACCTCTTTTTCGATCAAAAAACCTGCTGCCTTATCTTGTAGGAAATTTGTTATCCCAACGATCGAGGCATGAGCTCGATGAGATGAACCGAATGCATCGTTCACATAACAGTCTGCAAGTTCAGCCAGTTCTTTTGAAAATGCCTCGTCATTTTCTTCTTCTCCGGGATGGAATCTTAAATTTTCAAGCAATACTATGTCTCCGGCTACAGCGGAGTTAACGATCTTCTTTGCTTCCTGCCCAATACAATCGTTTGCAAATAAAACCTGCTTGCCGATAAGCGCTGAAAGATGTCTCGCTACTGGTGAAAGACTCATGGAAGGTTCTGGCTTTCCTTTTGGTCTTCCAAGATGAGAAGCAAGTATTACTGTGGCTTTCTGGTTTAACAAGAAATTTATTGTTTCAAGAGAAGCCCTTATTCTTGTGTCGTCGGTAATGTGTTGGTCCTTATCCAGCGGCACATTAAAATCAGCTCGCACAAAAACGCGCTTTCCTGAATAATCCTTACCCTGAATTGTTAATAATTCCATGGTTCCCTCCTGGAAACTCATCCTTTCCTGCTTATCATTGTCAAAAGGTCAACAACCCTACAACTGTAACCCCATTCATTATCATACCAGCCAAAGACCTTCACCATATTTCCATCAATGACATAGGTTGAGGGCGCATCAAAAATGCAGGAGTGTTCATTTTTCACAAAATCCCTTGAAACAAGTGGTTCATCACAGTATTGAATAATATTTTTCAGATTTGTCTCAGCAGCCTTTTTGAATGCATCATTAACTGTTTTTTCATCAACACTTTTATCAGTTTGAGCGACAAAATCTACAATTGAAACTGTTGGAGTGGGAACTCTGATAGCAATGCCGTTCAATTTCCCATTCAATTTTGGAATAACCTTTCCTATTGCCTTCGCAGCACCGGTTGTTGTCGGTATCATTGAAAGAGCAGCCGCTCTTGCTCTTCTAAGATCTTTATGCGGAAGATCCAAAATCCTCTGGTCGTTTGTATATGCATGGATTGTTGTCATCAATCCTTTGATTACCCCGAATGCATCATCAAGAACTTTAACCATGGGCGCAAGACAGTTTGTGGTGCAGGAGGCATTGGATATAATGTTGTGTTTTGCAGGGTCATATGCTGAGTCATTTACTCCCATGACAATCATTACATCCTCTCCTTTTGCAGGTGCAGTAATAACAACTTTTCTTGCACCCGCTTCGATATGGGCTCTTGCTTTTTCTGCCTCAGTGAAAAGACCTGTGGATTCAACAACAAGGTCAACATTCATCGATTTCCATGGA
>JAMWBX010000015.1 GCA_023818725.1 Candidatus Omnitrophota bacterium | reverse complement strand
CCAACCATTTACTATCGCTGGACCTTCAATAACATTAACATCGCCTGGTGCTGAAGAAGTCTGGTACACAGGCACATCGCAGGAAATTTCATGGACATATTCAGGAATTTATCCGGTCTATGCAAAAATTGAATGCCTGCAGGGTACTTCTTCTTTTACCATTGCGCAGGTTTATCTAAATAAAAACAATGGCTCCTATCTCTGGTATATACCATCAAGTTTACATGCCTCTGAAAACTATAAAATACGGATTACCGCAACAAATGATCCATTCATAACTGATACCAGTGATGCCCTGACAATTTCAAACGGCTCAATAAACTTGATCACGCCTTCTGGTAACGAAGTATGGACAGTCGGTGAAACAAAAAATATTGTGTGGACATATAAAGGAAATCCAGGGACAACTCTTAGAATTGAACTTTATAAGGGTTCAAAGTTCCTCGGACTTATTGGAACAAAATCCCCTGGCTATGGTGGAACTGGTTCTCTGTTATGGAAGATACCTGCGGGCTTGAAATCCGGCTCTGACTACAAAATAAAAGTTGTCAGTGTTTCAAATGCCAGTGTCAGTGCAACAGGAGATTATTTTTCTATCATTGCAAAAACTGCAGTAGACAGGCTTATTATCGATAGAAGCCAGTATGAACAAATATACAACTGCGGTGATTATGAATAAAAAGGGAGGAAATTATGTTTCATGAAATATCTCGAATAAGAAATGGTAAAACACAGAGATTTTCATCATGGGATACTTCTGGAAGAAACATGGACTTCTGGGTAATTCCTGCAAAAACTGCAAAGGTGCTGGCAGATATTAAAGGACCGGGAAAAATAACCCATATCTGGATGACCCAGACAAATCATTACAGGGAGTGCCTATTAAAAATTACCTGGGACAATGCGCCTTATCCTTCAGTGCTTGTTCCACTTGGGGATTTTTTCTGCCTCGGTCATAGCATTGTCAATTCTTTTCAATCAATTTTTTTTACAGCTTCAACGCGGCACAATAATAGGTTCAGCATGGGCTGCGCCCTTAATTGCTATCTTCCGATGCCATTTAGAAAAAGGGCTGCTGTTGAATTAGTAAATGAAAGCAACCAGGACCACTATCAATATTTTTATATTGACTATGAAACATATGACAACCCTGATGAAAACCAGGCATATTTACATGCAGAATTCGCAAGAGCATATCCTTTTGGCGGCTGGGGACATGAAATCAAAGTGAACACGCCTGAAGCAAATGTCGTAAACAAAGAAAAAATCGCATGGGAAAACAATTATGTGATTCTTGAAACAAAAGGGACAGGTCATTATGTCGGCTGTAATATCAGTGTTACTAACTTTCAGGGGACCTGGTGGGGAGAAGGCGATGATATGATATGGATTGATGGATATAAATGGCCACCAGACCTTCACGGAACAGGAAGCGAGGATTATTTTAATCAGGCGTGGGGAATGCAGAAAAACGCGTTTTTGAGAAATGGCTCCTCAATCCACGAAGAAGACACAGGCGGCTATCAAACATCATACATCTTTCATGTTGAAAATCCTGTAAGATTTCAAAAAGAAATAAAGGTTACCATAGAACATGGACACGCAAATCATCTTGCAAATGAATATTCTTCTGTGGCTTACTGGTATTCAAAAGAACCAGCAAGAATTAAGGAGGTTCCGCCTGTGGAAAAAAGACTGCCTGTAATGAAAGATCACCATGGAAAATGGTTACTTGACCCATCCAGACAGATTAAACCCAAACAGGTGAAAATGACAGATGAAATGAAAAGAATGAAAAAAAGATGGGCAAAATCAGCCGGTGCGAAAAAGTAAGAATTTAGTATGAACATTTACAAAAGAAATATCAGCTATAAAGATTTGACGCTTAATTATAAGAGAACAATGCTTGTGCTTGAAGGCAAATATGTAAGGAAACTCGATTACGATAAATTACCTGTGATCAAGCCACTTCGCCACATTGTATTAAGTGATGAACATCCTGAATGGAAATTTCAGCTCCATAATTATCTTCTTTATCATGAAAATCGGTTCTGGTGTATGTGGAGTTTTGGACCCGAGGAAGAAGCCCTTGTAGGCCAATCAGTTGTTTATTCCACAAGCAGGGATGGAATAAACTGGGAAAAACCACAGATTCTTGCTGAACCCAGAGACAAAGGATACGGCTATATTGCGCGTGGTTTCTGGGTTTATAAAAATAATCTTCTTGGGCTTGCGGCATACTTTACAGGACCAGGCGCTTTCGGAGAAGGAAAAAAATTGTCGCTTCACGCATACAGGTGGCATTACAGAAAATGGAAATTTGCCGGAGTTGTTTTTGATGATGCTATCAACAACTTTCCACCCCAACTGCTGGAAGAAGGCAAATGGATGATGACAGGAAGGGATGTTTTGATGAATGTCTATTCACTTATTGGCGCAGAAAAATCTTTTGATGAATGGAAGAGTTATCCGGTTGTAAAGCAGAAAAATAAATTCAATTTTCTTCCAGATGAGCCATTCTGGTGGAGGCAGGATGATGGAAATTTAGCCATGCTTTTAAGGGACAATAGCGGCAAGCGTAAAATTTTCAGATGTTTCTCCATGGATGATGGAAAAACCTGGACCGAACCTGTAAAAACAAACTTCCCGAACGCGACAACCAAGTTTTTCGGATTAAAAACAAGCAGAAACTACAGGGTCTTTATTTCTAACGCAAACAGAAATATGAATGTTCTTCGAAAACAGATGCACCTATCAATCACACATGATGGCAGAATCTTCACTCATATGGCAAGAATTGATATCCCGAATGATGAAGGATCAACCCTTCAGTATCCGCACGTTCTTGAGTATCAGAAAAATCTGCTTGTAGCATTTTCAAGAAAAAAAAGAATAATAGAACTCATCATAGTACCGCTTGAAAGGATAGAAAAACTTTTTGCAATTTAAAAAAGGGGAAATATAAAAAAAACTGTTTTCTTGATGATTATTTTTTTAAGTACCGGTTTGTTTTGCGAAGAAATTTCTCTGTTCAAACAGGAAATATTCCCTGTTTCAAATCCGGGTTTTGAAAATTTAGCAGCTGGCTGGAATATCAAACCAACAGAAAAAAAAGAACCAATGCCTGACATTATTTTTTCATTTGAAAATATCTCCTATGAAGGTCAGTATTCTTTTGCCATAACGCTGAATAAAAGAAAAGCAACATACATACCGCGCGCATTTCAGGTTGAAAAAGGGAAAAAATACTATGTGAGCGCAAGGATAAAAACAAAAGGAGAAATTACAGGCGCAATTCGTGTGGTCTATGGAGCCATTGGCGAACCATATTCAAACAGGATAGGCCCGGATTCTGACTGGACAGTAGCTGGTTTGACTTTTGTCGGAGGAAAACACGTCTACGGTTATGGTGAACCAAAAAACCCTGATCCAAACATTTCTTACTGTGAATTGCGGCTTGAAGCAAATGGAACCGGAACGGCTTATTTTGATGATATCAGGGTCTATGAAATGAAAGATTACGGGATATATGTGAGAGCCAGCATCAATCAGCCTGAAGGAAAACAATACAGGTTAAAGATTCACGGACTTTACGGACCGCCAAACTGGTATTTTACAATATATCCTTTGAAAGATGCGCTCTCGTCAGGGTCAATGAGCAACTGGATAAATCTGGCGGACTTCGACCAGTTTAAAGGCAGGGGAACTGTTTATGCAGGATTTCACTTTGAACCTGTATTGAAAGAAAAGTTCGATTCTATAAATGCAGTCATCGAGTTTGCGTATATGCCTGATGAAAAATGTGTCATAAAAAGATTCGCAAGGACGACTCCTGGAAACATCATTGGACTTATGATACCGAAAAGTGAAAGCAATCCTGAAAATTTTATCAGTGGCTTCAGATTTCTTGATGATGATATCATAGAAAGGAACCAGTTTTTGAAATCATTGAATCTGCCAGCTGTAAATCTTAAAAACTTCTATCTTGAGGCTCATCTGAAGGGCTTTAATTATGTTTTTTCAGATCCGGTAATGGTTGAAACAGAAATCAAGACACTGAAAATAATGGGATTCAATGCCCTTGATACACAGTATTCAGGTCTTGCAGGAGTCTACAGAGAAATCGCTGAGAAATATAACATCAGGCAAACCCATCATACATTCAGAATGAGCGCTCTTCCGAAAGACCCAATAACAAAAACCAATGTCTTTGATATTGAAAAAATAAGGCAGGCATGCTCATCTTTCATTGAAAAAACACTGGAAAGTCTAAAAAGCCAGGATCCTGACCAGATAAAACTGATTAAGTTTATTGATACCGGCGATGAAATAGCAGGCGAAGTTTTTTCCGGAATTGAGTATGAAAATGGATATAAACAATACCTTAAATCTCAAGGCTTAAAACCATCAGACATCAGAGTAAAAAGCTGGGATGAGATAAAAACATATGGAAGCTGGAACTGGAGGGATTCATGGAAGATGAGGCCGACTGACAGGACTGCTGTTGATTCATGCATAAACTACTACTGGACATTAAGGTACTGGAACTATGCGACAGCAAGGGTCTATAGAATTCTTGCTGAAGAAATCATAAAGAGAATGCCAGAAGTAACTGTTAGAGTAAACTTTGGTCCGCCATGGGCATATGGATATTGTTCATATATGAGAGGAGCAGAAATATGGGAGTTTGCAAGGCAAAACAGCGTTACTGACTTCTGGAATGAGGACTGGTTAAACACAGGTGGATGGAGGAACGCAGGAATACAGATGGTTTCCTATCTTGTTGATTTAAGCCGTGGGTGCGCAAAGATCAATAATGCTGAAGTTAGCGCTTTTGTTATGCCAGTTGGCGGTGAAAGCAATATTCAGCTCAAGCTTGCCAGTGTTATTGGCAAGGGCGCAAAAAAGATTGATGTGTATCGCTATGGACCTGCCTATTATTCGCCTGATAACTGGTCGCAGAACAAGGATATGTCTTCTGGCATAGCAAAATTCACAAGGGTCCTTGAAAAAGTTGAAGAAACTGCCTTTTACGGGAAACCAAGAAATCCTGAGGTTGCGATAATCTGGTCTGCGAGTGAACCTGTCTGGAGCACTGACGACGCAAGCATGTGGAATAACCAGCTTATTTATCTTGCGCTTTTACATAAACAGATTCCAGTTGATTTTGTCGATGAGTTTGAAATTGAAAAAGGAGCTTTGAAAAACTATAAGTGCGCTATTTTGAGTTCTCAATATCTGAGAAAGGAAGCAAAGAAGGCGATAATAAACTGGGTTAACAGCGGCGGAAATCTATGGATTGATGGGCTACCTGCAACAGGCGACCAGTACGGTCAAAAATGTGATTTGATGCTTCCATTGATAGGTATAGATGACATAACTGTTGTCGATAGCGCAACAGGCAGGTCATTAAATCCTCAAAATGGAGTCAGCCCTGCGATAATAACAGGACAAATCACTTTAAAAAATTCAGATGAAACAATTGAAGGCGCTGGAAGAAAAATCTCATTTAAGATAAAAAACCCGGCAAAAACAAAGGTTATCGGAGAATGGGAGGACGGCTCGCCTGCGATAATTGAATCCAGAACCGGAAAAGGCAGGGTTTTTTATACAGGCACTTATGCAGGGCACAGCTATAATGCGCCTGTAGAAAGGATACCGGGAAAGATTGAATCAGGATACAGGGAAAAAGAAAGGAAGATTATCACTGATTTTATCCTGAGCTGCGGAATTCAGAGACCTGTCTGGTGTGATGTTGATTGCATTCAGGCAGACCTGCTTGAAAGCGAAAAAGGAATCGTAATTGTCCTTTCAAATTATTCAGGAAATCCGCAGAAACTGGTCAGCGTAAATGTGGACGCAAGAAACAATATTACAAGTGTTGAATCGGCGCAAAATGGAAAACTGGTGTTTACTCAGGATGCAAAAACCAGAATTGTTACTTTTAAAGTCCCGCTGGATACTTTTGATTTTATTGTTTTGAAATAAAATGACAAAGAATTTCCTTGAAATAGTTCTCTTTGGAGACTCAATGGCGTGGTCTCCAGGCGTAGCCGTAGGAAAAAGATATGCTGATTTTATTGAAGAAAAAATCAGCTCTGCGCTTGGCGAAAACTGGATTGTTGATGTTGCAGCATGCGGAGACGGCGGAAACACAGCGCAGGAAGGATTTGAAAGATTGGAAAGAGATTGTATTTCATACCAGCCGCATATTGTTGCGCTGAGTTTTGGAGCAAATGATTCAATCAGGGCGCCTGATAGAGAACAATTCAAATTTTTTTACAGAAAAATAATAAACCACATAAAACAAAACGCGACAGAACACATCATTCTCGAAACAATTCCCACTCTTGATCCAAAGTTGCACAGCCAGAGAAATAACCCTTTAGCGCTTTTCTATGGAGGGCTTGAGGCATATGTCGAGTTTTTCAGCCACTCTTTTATAAGGGAAACAGGTAAAAATGAAAACATACTGGTTCACGACAGATTCAAAATTTATCATCAGGAGATTGAAAAAGAACCAGAATTAAGAGAAAAATGGATTCAAAAAGACGGAGTGCACCTTACAGAACAGGGCAATGAATTTTTTGCGCACAGTCTTGTTTCCATTATTTTGCCAATTGTCCCTCAGATTCATCAGGTTTTTGTGAATGCTGAAAATTTTCTCCAGCAGGCGCAGCTTAACCCTATTTATATTGATTGTCTTTCGGCATTGAAAACAGGCAATCTGAAAGAATATCTTTCTCAATCCCAGAATCTAAAACGGTTGATGCTGCAAAAATCAAGGTCATTCAGCCGCAGGGCAATTGCATTTTCAGATAATGAAAAAGTAAGAAATGAAGCAATGATTGTTGAATGCTTCGCCTGTGGATTTATGGCAGCTGAAAAAATTTTCAATACGCAGGAAAAAGTCATAATAGAAAAAAGCAGGCAATGGGCAATTCTACAGCTTGAAAAAATTTCTGAAGATGCTTCCGCAAAAAAGCTAATTGAATATCTTTCCAGTATCTCTAATTGGGAAATACAAACCAGTAGCAGGTAGAAGCCATCGTATAAACTATGCAAAATTTGACAAGTAAAGCCTTTTTTTGTAAATTAAATAACAAAATTTCTAGCATTCTTAATAAAAAATGAAAATAGCACTCAGCGGAAAAGGTGGCACAGGAAAGACAACAATAGCTGCAGGTCTCGGAATTCTTTTAAGCCAGAAAGGAAATCGCGTAGTACTGATTGATGCTGACCCTGATAGCAATCTCCAAACAACACTCGGTTATCAGGGAGAGATAACTCCACTTACTGAGCTGAAATCCCTGATCCAGGAAAGAACCGGTGCGAACCAGACGGGTGGCATTGTTTTTAAACTGAATCCAAAGGTAGATGATATCCCTGAAAAATTTTTTGCAAGATATTCAGATCGCATTCTAATCGGTATTCTGGGAACGATAAGGGGTGGTGGACTAGGATGTGCCTGCCCTGAAAACGCATTTTTGAAGGCCCTTCTGAGACATCTTATACTTGGCAGGGATGATGTTGTAATACTCGACATGGAAGCAGGTGTAGAACATCTGGGCAGAGGGACAACCCAAGGTATTGACTGGCTGTTGATTGTCAGCGAGCCAGGAAGAAAAAGTATAGAGACAACGTTGCGAATTCATAAACTCGGGATGCAACTTGGCATAAGCAAGATCAGAGTAATATGCAATAAAATAAAAGACACGGTTGAGGAAAACTATCTAAAACAAAATCTTGATGGTCTTGAAATTATAGGATATATTCCTTATTCCCAGGAGGTCCAGCACGCAGAATTAACAGGTGAAAAATTCTGGGACAAGCCATCGAAAATTATGGAGTCGTTAAACATAATACTTACCCGTCTCCTGGAGGAAAAATGACAGATAATAACCTAGAAAAACTCTACAAGCCTGGCAAGCCTGAAAAACCAATGAACTGGCTGAAAAAATTTGAAGACCAGCAGGATATGATTAAATACCTCAGAAATGCTGAACGTTACTGGTTTGGTGAAGGGTTCGGTAGTGAAAAAAGAAAGAACCCGGCTTAAAAGGAGAAATTTATGGAAGATGTGAGGCTTGGTTATACCGGAAGTATACGGGAAGTTACCCTTGGTACAGGGCCAAACGCAATAACAGTTGGAGGAGAAACCTGTCTGAACTTCCACGATTTTGAAGGCAGTATTCCACATAAACCGGTAGTTTCATTTCAGGTTTACGACACGGATAAACTTGACTGGCCGGATACATGTAAAAAACCCTATGAGGATGTTTTAAGCGATCCTGTTGCATGGGCGAAAAAATGCGTTGAAGAATATGGAGCAAAAATTTTAACAATTCAGCTGCAGAGCACGGATCCAAATGGAGAAAACAGACCCGCTGATCAGGCAATAAAAACAGTAGAAAAAATAGTTAGTGCAGTCGATGTCCCCCTCATCTTCTGGGGAGTTGATGACACAAAAAAAGATGCTGAAATGATGAAACTAATAGCAGAAGTTTGTGCAGGTAAAAATGTTGCTCTTGGTCCTGTAACGAACAAAAATTACAAACAGATAGGTGCGTCAGCGATTGCCTATAAACATATAATCATTGCTTCTTCTCCAATTGATGTAAATCTTGCAAAACAACTAAACATTCTTCTTCTTGAACTCGGTGTTAAAGAAAATCAAATACTGATGGATCCAACCACAGGTGGACTCGGATACGGTATAGAATACACATATTCAGTAATGGAGAGGGATAGAATTGCTGCCCTTATTCAGCAAGATGACAAACTTGGTTTTCCGATGATATGTAATCTTGCAAACGAGGTATGGAAAACAAAAGAAGCAAGAATATCTGAAGAAGAGTTTCCATTTATGGGTAAAGAAAAAGAAAGAGGAATATGTCTTGAAGCAGTGACAGCTGTACTTCTAGCACTGGCAGGAGCAAATATTCTTGTAATGAGGCACCCGGAATCAATAAAACTGATTAACCAACTAATTATGGAACTTGGGGGAAAATAGATGAAAGGCATCATTGTGGTTGACCCTGATAAATGTCTTGGGTGCAAAACATGTGAAATAGAATGCTCAATATACCACTCTTCAACAAAAGATTTAAGTTTTTCCACGCTTTCAAAAAATCCGCCTAGAATTAAATTAAAACAGAGTAAAAATCGTGTGGTGCCGATTCAATGCTATCACTGTGAAGCCGCTCCTTGCATAGCAGCCTGTCCGGCTAAGGCGATTATAAAAGATGGGAAAACTTCCGCAATTATAATAAAAAGTGATTTATGTGTTGGTTGTAATGCGTGTGTAATTGTTTGTCCGTATGGTGTTTTGGAACTAAAACATGGCAAAGGCGTAATAAAATGCGACCTTTGTTTTATGCGGCTGGAAAAAGGCCAGAAACCTGCCTGTGTATGTGGCTGTCCGACCGGTGCCTTGAAGTTTGAGGTAATAGAAGATTTTCTTAAGAACGAATCTGAGCGATTGGATGACAGCTCCAATATAAGAAAAATAAAGGAAATAAAATGCGAAATCCCCTTTGCCTTATGCGCGTACTGTGGTTCTCCAATTGCTCCATTAAAACAAATTGAACATCTGAAAAGAAAAACAAATCTTCCAGAAGATATTTTTTATACATGCGCTGAATGTAAAAAAAACAATTATGCAAGAAAGTTAGTCGCTCAGAGCAGAAAAAGATAATAATAAGGAGCTGAAATGGAAAATACAAATGAAATACTGCTATTTCGGAAAAGATACCAAAGTCAGCAGCCCCAGTGCGGGTTTGGTTTGCTTGGTATATGCTGTAGAAACTGTGCAATGGGTCCCTGCAGAATAAGCCCTTTTGAAGAGGATGCTCAGCTCGGGGTCTGTGGAGCAAATGCAGACACCATTGCAGCAAGAAATTTTTTAAGAATGGTTGCGGTGGGAACGTCCGCTCATTCAGACCATGGAAGGGCGGTGGCCGAAGCATTCATAAAGGTAGCAAAGGGAGAAGCACCTGGATATGAGATTAAGGATGAATACAAGCTGATTAAACTGGCAATTGAACTGGGGATAAAGATTGAAGGAATGAAAAAAGAAGAGATTGCTCTTCAGGTTGGAGAAAAATGTCTGGCTGAATTCGGGAAACAGGAAGGTTCACTGATTTTCACAAAAAG
>JAMWBX010000014.1 GCA_023818725.1 Candidatus Omnitrophota bacterium | reverse complement strand
TCAGGATAACCAGTTTTTCGCAAATGCTTGAAAAGGTTCTGCCCTATCCATTATTGATTCTGGTGTCATATGATAGAATATTTTAAGCTGAAGGAGGGTATAACTATGAGAGAACGGGAAAAACTGATCAATTGTATTGAACTTAAAGGCGATGGAGAGATTTTTTCAAGTGTTTCAGTAATCGGCACAATATGGGACAGCAACAAAGAATATTTTGAAGAAAAGGTGAAAAAGATGTACCCATGTTTCAATCGGAGCTGCCAGGGATAAAACAAGAAAAGCCGGAAACAAAATCAGGGATAAGTGGGGTTGCCTCTGGGTATATCCGCACGATTATCTCGATGGGCAGGTCATTGAGCACCCTTTGAGTAATTGGGAAAATTTGAAAAACTACACACCTCCTGATCCTGAAAACTACACTGATTGGGAAAAAGCAAAGAATGATATTACGGAGGCGAGAAAGAAGGGTAATTTTATTTCCTGCGGGGTGGATCATGGCTTTTTTTTCCTCCTTATCACATACCTGAGGGGTTTCGAAAACGCAATGATTGACTTTGCCGAAGCAAATGAGAATCTGTTTAAACTGATTGAAATTATTGAAAACTACTGGCTGGCTGTAATAAAAAAGTGGATTGGCCTTGGTGTTGATATGGTAGGCTTTGGAGATGACCTTGGACTTCAAACTTCTCTTCCCATCAGTCCAGAAGCCTGGCGCAGGTATATAAAACCATCCTACAAGAAGTTCTTCTCTTTATGCAGGGAAAATGGTGTTCATGTTTCTCTTCATACAGACGGTTGGATTGTTTCCATTATGGAGGACTTGATTGAATGCGGGGTAAGTGTTCTCAATCCGCAGGATATGGTCAATGGCATCGAAAACATTGAAAAAATTTTGAAAGGTAAAATCTGTATTGATCTTGACATTGACAGACAGCACATAACATATTTCGGCAGACCTGAAGAAATTGATCAGCATATTTTCAACTGTGTAAAAAGACTGGGTTCAAAAAAAGGCGGGTTATTGATGAAGTTTGGCGCTTATCCTGGAACTCCAGTTGAAAATATCGGCGCTGTCATTGACGCTTTTGAAAAATATCACAATTATTGGGTAAACGCATGAAAAAATGTATTTTTTTTCTCTTCCTGACAGGCAGTATGGCATTCGGCCAGGTCAGATTCAAAGAACCCATCTTTGATTTAGAAAAAATTATCAACGAGCCGCTTGAAGAAAAAATCTTGAATGTAAAACAAAAAGACAACATTATCATTCAAGAAGTAGAATTTACATCTGAACAATCTCAGGGAAAACCAGTCAGAATTTATGGAATTGTCGCTTTTCCTGATGGCGCAAAAAATCTTCCCGCAATATTCTGGAGTCAGGGTGGTATGGCGCCAGCAAACATTGCAATGCCAGAGCTTTTTGCAAAAAGGGGCTATGTGTGCATGTGTGTTACACTTCCGCATTCTGTCTGGAACCCATGGACAGCATTTGATACCAAAAACCCATCTGATGCAAATATGACGCATTTTGCCATAGCCCAGATGAGAGCGATTACTTACCTGTCCAGAATGCCACAGGTTAACCCAGAAAAAATAGGGATAGGCGGGTCTTCCTATGGCGGATTTTTCTCAACTTTAATTGCCGGTGCAGATCCAAGAATTAAATGCGGAATGTCATTTTTTGCGGGCGGCAACATGGCTCTCGGAACCCATCTTCCGCAGTTTACTAAACTTCAGACACCTGATGATGTTGAAATATGGAACAGAACAATTGATCCTGCGTTGAGATTAAAATACAGAAATGTGCCATTTTTCTGGGCTGCGGCGGCTAACGACAACTGGTTTTATCTGCCATCTGTTGTCAAAACATACCAGGATTCCACAGGTGATAAAAGAATAGCCATCGTGCCGATGTGGGAACATGGTTTCCCGGAAGAGATTGATGAACAACTTTTTTCCTGGTTTGACATTTACCTTAAGGAAACAAAAAAACCATATAACAGGGTTTCAGAATTAGCGATTGAAAAAAAAGGCAACAGGCTTTTTGCCCGATGGAATTTCAGTGGAGAAAATAAAGTAAAAAAAGCAGAACTTGTTGTAAGCTACGGAAAAATATCTCCATGGAGATGGTGGATTTACAGGAACCATCTGGCCTTTGCAGCGAAAATTAGCAAAAATAGCGCGGTTGCTGAAATACCTGTTGTTGAGCCGGACATAGAAATGCTTGTTTATGGAAATATTGTTGATGAAAATGGATTTATCACCTCCACTGTACCTATACAGGTAAAGGCAATCGACTATGGAATAAGGAAGGCAAACTGCTCAACAAAATTTAATCTTTTCCAGTGGAAAAGCCTTGACCAGGAAACAAAGAAAAATTTTGAAAGAATGGGATTGACGGCATTTGTTTTCGATTCTGATGTTAAAAAGGACAATATGCCGTCTATCAGGGTTGAACCATCAAAAGCAAAAAAAAAAACCAGATCAGTTTTAAGCTCCACCATGTACCCCTACATTCACATATTCTCAAGCTTTGGATCAAGGCTGAAAAGGCCACAGAATTCGATATTGTAGTAAAGGGTGTGGAGCTACCTGATTCAAATTCAACCATTGCAAGATTGTTCAGAAATCAATCAGCTGATAAAAATACGATGCCTGTCTTCACAAAAACATTCACAGCCGATAATAACTGGAAGCAAATTGAAATTCAGTGTCCATATGATAATGAGGAGATTGAAGGATACCAGCTTCTAATATCAAGTAAAGAGCCAGTTGTTTACTGGATAAACACGATTGTTTTTGAACCAGTATGGAAAAGAAAAATGACCTGAAGAAAAGGGTTTATGAAGCAAACCTGAAGCTTTTTTCCTGCGGACTTGTCGCAGGCACCCAGGGAAATGTTAGCGGACTTGATAAAGAAAGAAAAATCATATATATCAAGCCAAGCGGGGTCCCGTATGAAAAAATGAAGATTTCTGATATCGTTGGAATAGATTTTGAAGGAAATGTTGTAGACGGAAAACTTAGGCCGTCTGTTGACTGGATACATCATGTTTTTTTGTACAGAAATATTTTTGAAATTGGCGGTGTTGTTCACACTCATAGTATTTATGCAACTGCATTTGCAGCCTGTGGGATTTCCGTGCCGTGTTTTACCACTGGACAGGCAGATGTTTTTGGCGGAGAAATACCGGTTACAGAATATGCTGACAACAAATCAGATAATATCGGAAAGATGATTTTGAAACACATAAAACCAGGATGTCCTGCTGTGATCGCTGGAAAGCACGGACTGTTTGCTTTTGACTCAACGCCTGAAAAGGCGGTTTTTGCTGCACATATGGCAGAGTACTTTGCGAAGATAAATCTTCTTGCGATAATACTTGGCAATAGCACCGGAAAAAAATTAAAAAGCCTTCCAGAATCTGAAATAAAAAAGTGGTATGAAAGATATCATGGAAAGGGCTATGGACAGAAATAGTTATTTTTGATGTTGATACTCCCACAGACTTGCATAGAATCCCTTTTTTTCTATAAGCTGGTCGTGGGTTCCTGTTTCTTCAATATGTCCATCCTTGATGACTACAATCCTGTCCAGATTTCTCACTGTCGCGAGCCTATGAGCAACAAAAACAACAGTACGATTCCTCATAACATCTTCAATTGCCTGATGAAGTATTCTTTCTGACTGACTGTCAAGGGAAGCAGTGATTTCATCAAACAAAAGAATCTGGGGGTTTTTCAATATCGCCCTTGCAAGGCATATCAGTTGTTTTTGTCCTCCAGAGAGGGTATGGCCTCTTTCTCCGACAATAGTTTCATATCCGTCTTTCAACTTCCCAGCAAACTCAGCCACTCTTGCTATCTCAACCGCTCTGATAAAATCCTTTTCTGAAACCTTTTCGCTGCCAAAACAAATATTGTTTCTGATGGTGTCGGAAAATATAATCGGTTCCTGACTTACCACGGCTATCCTGCTTCTTAAACTTCGCAGGGTAAATTCTCTTATGTCGGTTCCGTCAAAAAGGATTCTTCCTTCACAGGGTTCGTAAAGCCGTATCAAAAGCCCTATCAATGAACTCTTGCCAGCGCCAATCGGTCCCACGACTCCAATTTTTTCCCCTGCTTTTATCTCAAATGTGATATTTCTTAACACAACAGAATCTTCGTACTTAAAAGAGACATTGTCAAAGGTAATTTTTGACTTCAATTCAGGGCATTCTTTTTTTCCAGAGTCCAAAACAGTTTGTTTTTCTTCAAAAATGCTGTAAATTCTTGGAAGCGCCGCGCTTGCCATATAAACATAGGTGATGGCGCTTGTTATGGATTTAAGCGGGTTAATCAGAGAAACCAGACCAGCGATAAACATAAACAGAAATCCTGAAGAAAATTCATTGTTCAGAACCTTGCTCACGCCAATCACGATCACCAGAGAACCTCCAAGCGTGGTGAGAAGCTCTGAAAATGGACTTACAAGGGATGTCCTTTTAATGATGGAAAGATTTGAGCGAAATATTGCTTCATTTTCTTTTGAAAACCTTTCTATCAATTCCTGTTCTTGATTGTATGCTTTGATAATCGCCTGCCCGTAGATGCTTTCATGTATGATGTTTCCTAAGTTTGCCCAGTTTGTCTGCAGTGTCCTTGATATCTTTCTAAGTTTTTTCCCAAGGTTAAGTATAGGAAGCAACATAACAGGAAATATCACAAGCGCCACAAGCGTCAGTTTCCAGTCAATCAGAAGCACAAGAATAAGAAAAACAATTGCCTGACACACACTAAATATCATAACCGGCAATTCTCTTGAAAGCACATGGTCCAGCATGCTGACATCCACAACAATCCTTGATGTGAGTTCTCCTGTTTTTTTTCTTGAAAAAAACTCCATTGAAAGCCACTGAATTTTTTCATAAATTCTTTGCCTTATGCTGGTGAGAATTCTGGCTCCGAAGCTTCGCAAAAGGTAATTCTGAAGATAAAAAGTGACTCCTTTTCCAATGACCATAAGAATCAAAAAAACAATAGCAAGTTTCAAAAGAAGAATTGGTTCCATCGAGTTCATTTTTATAACAAGATTTTTCAGCGCTGGAATATCTGGAATTTTTTCAGGTAGAATTATCGGTTTATGCGCAAAAACCCTGTCAATAAGAGGAACAATCGCTCCTATTGAAGCGCCGTTAAAAAATGTGGAAAAAACGCTTGTTATCAGTCCCAGCCAGAAATTCCTGTACTGGATTTTGATAAACTTTCTCAGTTTAAGATATTCTTTAAGAATTTTCATCTTCTATTTTTTGCGAGATGAAACTGGCAATTTTTTCGCTTACTTTTTCGCCGCCAAGTTGCTGTTTCATATTCTTGAATTCTTCAATTTGAGCCTTTCTTTTCTCGCTTGATTCTTCAAAAAGTTCTGAAAAAACCCTTTGAAATCTGCACCAATTAACATTCTGAATAAACTCTTCAACAATTTTTTTCCCGTATACAATGTTTACAGGACTTACATAACTCAATTGTACTATAATTCTCGCGAGAAAGTAATTTATCCCTGCCATTCTGTAAAATACAATCATCGGAATGCCAAGAAGGGCAAGCTCCAGATTCATTGTACCGCTTGCCGCCAGAGCAATGTGAGAGTGCCTTGCGATTGAATGCGCAGAGCCAACCCATATTGGCCAGTCAAGCTTTTTTGATTCAAGAATTTCCTTTTCAACCGGAAACAGCTTTTCATTTGCGCACGATACAACAAAAGACACCCTGTAATTTTTCTGTATCAGTTTTCCTGCCTGCACAAGAAGCGGCAATATGTGAATAACTTCTTCTTTTCGACTCCCAGGGAAAAGACCCACTATAGAATCCTGTTTATCTATTTCAGTCTTTCTGAAAAATTCCTGATCTGTGCCGGCGTTATCAATCAAATCGACAACAGGGTGTCCAAAAAAATAAGCTGGTACTCCTTCTCTCTCGTAAAGCATCTTCTCAAAAGGAAAAATTACAATAACCGATTCAAAAAGCTGTCTAATCAAAAATATTCTTTGATAATTATGAGCCCACACCTTTGGAGGTATGTAATAAATTTTTCTAAATCCAGACAACCTTTTTGCTAAATTGAGGTTAAATCCAGGATTGTCTATAAAAATTATCAGGTCAGGATTTTCTTTTCTTATTGCGGAAACACAAGCATTCAAAAATGCAGCATGCTGCTTCAGGTTTCTGACAACTGAACTGACACCAAATGTCCCAGATAGTGGATTTTCCGCAATAATCCTTATTCCAGATCTTTCAAGGCCTGAAGCGCCTATCCCGACTATTTCAATGTGCGGAATAGTTTTTCGCAGCTGCAGGGCAAGCAAATGAGCATACTGATCACCTGATACTTCACCTGAAACTATGGCAATTTTGTGGAGGATCTCCATACAGAAATATTTTACTTTTCGGTCCTAAATTCATCAAGCAATTGACCGGATGCTTTTACCAACTGATAATGCGCAATCTGATAATCATACAGAGCTTGATAATAGGAGGCCTTTGATTGATAAAGATACGTCTGCGCGTCAATAACATCTGTAGTAGTTGCCAACCCCTCCCTTCTTAATAACTCTGTGACTCTTACATGTTCCTGAGCGTCCTCCACAGCTTTTTCCATCACTTTTATTTTTTCCTCTGCTGACTTTAAATTCAAGTATGCTGATGTTATTTCAAGAGAGATCAGGTCAGAAATTTTGGTCTTTTGAGTTTCAATCTGGCTGATTTGTGCATCAATGGCATTGATTCTTTTCTTTGTGCTTTGCCAGTTCCAGATATTCATATTAAAAGAGACCAATGCTGTTATGTTCTGATACCAGTTATTGAGTCCAGAAGAAGTACCTTTTTCACCTTTAAGGGAAAGAATAAAAAAAACATCAGGATAATTCTCTGATTGTACTATCTTTTTTGTCAGCTCTACAATTGAGCGATTTTTTTCAATCTGTTTAAGCTCGTCTCTTTTTTTGAAAGCGGCTTCTTTCCACCACGAAAGTTCTTTTTCTGGCCAGATTCTTGCAAGGCAGTCCTGCCCACTTATCTCTATTTCAAAGGGCAGCTTTAAAACTGTTTTGAGGTTTTCCTTTGCTAAATCCATCAGATTTGCTGTTTCAACAAGTTTTTGTTTTGCGTCTGCCAGTGTGACTTCAGCTTTTAATATATCCGCTTTTGTTGCAAGTCCAGCCTCAAAAAGCTTCTTTACGTTGGCAAGGTGTGCCTGCCTCTGGTTTACAAGTATTTCTGCAGCCTGATAAAAATTTGCCGCTTTAAGAACTGAAAAAAATGTTTGTATAACCTGAAATACTATGTCCTGTTCGACAAGATTCTTTTCTCCGCCAGCAATATCCAGTTCAACTTTTTTTATCAGGTATTGAGAGGACAGTGCACCGCCGGTGAAAACTGGCTGGGTAAGATTAATGCTGGCACTATAGATGCCGTTTTTACTCATTTCTATCTCCAAAGGCATACCAGGAACCGAAATAGAAGGCGATTTGTCAAGTCGTGTATATGAAAATGATCCTGAAATTACCGGCAGAAATTTTGTTTTTGAGTCCTCTTTTTCCCACTGTTTCTGAACAATTTTTTGCTTTGAAGCAATTATGTCAGGATTGTTTTCAAGGGCAATTTTAATACTTTCTTCAAGGGTGAGTAATAATTTTTTATGCTGTTGTTGTCCAAAAACAGAGTTAAAAATGGGTATCATCAAAAATGCTATTACTGTCAATCTTTTCATAAAATTTACCCTCTGTGAAATATGGTAGACAAAAGAATTATGTATGTTATTCTATCCTATCGCCTATTTCTGTCAATTTGTGGATTTTTTAATAACCATATCAGGCACCTACTCAAACAACTGCAATTTTCCCTTCTCTGAACGACTGGTATATTTTGTCTGATAGCAAAGCGACCTTTTCAATCACTTCAAATGGTGTCTGGGGCTGTTTTTTTCTTTTGATGCATTCAACTAGATCTTCTGCAGGAGACAGTATTTTTGATTTTACCTCTGGGATAGGTCGTTGCTCCTTTTCGCCATAATAATGAACATAGCTATTTTCACTAACGGCGCTGATTTTCAACACCCCTTTTTCTCCCCATATTAAAAGGGCCTCTCTGAAAGATGGGTCTATGCCGAGTATCCCAAAACTTCCTATTACTTTTTCTTTAAAATTCACAATGAATGCAGTATTTATATCAACCTTCATTCCATGATAGTCAATGAAAGAAACAACCTTTGAAGGTGTCAATCCAGTCAGGTAAAAAAGCATAGCCACAAAATGGCTGCCTGAGTCAGTTAATTGCCCTCCTCCAGAAAATTCTGGCTCAAATCTCCATATCCGGCCTGTGTTTCTTACAATGTTTATCCAGTCCTGGGCAAGATATCCGGAAACAAAGACAAGTTTTCCAAGTTTCTTTTGGTCAAGTATCTTTTTTGCTCCAAGGAAAGAAGCCATGTAATGCCTCTGATATCCTACAACAAAGGCTCTAGTTGTTTTTTTCAACAATTTCTTCACCTTTTGAGCTTCCTGATAATTAACAACAGCCGGTTTCTCAACAAGAACATTCAGATCATTTTCAAGGGCAAGTTTTATCTGAGGATAATGAAAGGTATGAGGAGAATTTATAACAACTCCATCAAGATTCCCCTTTTTTACTAGATCAACATCACTTTCATAAACATCAATATTACATCCTGCTTCCTTTACAAACTTTTCAACATTTTCTTTTCTGGGATCAAAAACTGCCGCAATTTTTACACCTTTCATTCCTTTCAAATTTTTTAGATGGGCGTATGAATGTCCACCGCATCCTATAAATCCAATTCTTATTTCTTCCATCTTGCCTCCTTTTTAATTTTTGATAATATTTCACAGGATCTTTATTATGATGTCAAATTCATTTTGCCGCGATAAAATCTTGTGATATTTTATAAGGTTGGAAACATTTTTATGGAAAGCATTAAAAAGAAAATCTACTACCATGACACTGATGCAGGAGGAGTTGTTTATTACTCCAACTATCTGAAATTTTTTGAAGAGGGAAGAACAGAATATTTTGAAAAAAAGGGGATTTTCACCGAAGAATTGCTGAAGCAGAAAATTGCGTTTGTTGTCGCAAAGGCTGAGATAGAATATAAAAAACCACTCAGATATAAAGAAAAGTTTGAAATCCTTACTGAAATAGAACGGTTAGGGAATGCGTCAATCGTTTTTCTTCATAAGGTAATGAAAGATGAAACCCTGTGCTGTCAGGCTAAAATAACTGTGGTTTGCGTAAATGATGAAATGAGTCCAGTAAAGATTCCAGACAATATCAGAAAAATACTGTGGAGGTAAAATGGATAAAAAGTTTCTTGTCGTTTATTATTCAAGAACAGGAACAACAAAAAAAATAGCAAAAGAAATTGCAGAATTTCTTTCATGTGATTTTGAAGAGATTTTTGACAAAAAAGACCGCTCAGGAATAAAAGGCTTTATGGCTGGCGGAAGAGATGCGATGAGAAGGGAACTTACAGAAATCAATGAGATTCAGAAAGATCCTATGAATTATGATATTGTAATTATAGGAACTCCTGTCTGGGCTGCAAATATGGCCCCTGCAATCAGAACATACATAGCCCGGAACAAAGAGAAAATAAAAAATGTGGCGTTTTTCTGTACAACAGGTGGCACAGGCATTGAGAAAACCTTAATTGAAATGGAGGTTTTGTGCGGGAAAAAACCGATTGCAACCTTTGCCGCAACTGCAAGTCAGGTGAAAAAAAACACATATCAAGGTTTTAAAGAATTTATCGAAAAAATTACAAATTTTGCTCAATTATGAGAAAAATTACTACGAACACTAAAAATCTTGTGGCGAATCTTGTTGATATGTTCAAGGATAAATAGTGTTTACTATTACATTTTACGGTGCGACAAAAAACGTAACGGGTTCAAGGCACTTTTTGAATTTTAATGGAAGGAATTTCCTTATTGATTGCGGGATTTATCAGGAAAGAGAATTTCTTTCAAGAAACTGGGAAGATTTTCCAGTAAAGCCATCAAGCATTGACGCTGTATTTCTGACCCACGCCCATCTTGACCACTGTGGTTTTCTTCCGTGTATTGTAAGAGATGGTTTTAAGGGCAAGATATTTGCCACAAGGCCAACGATTGAAATAGCAAAGATTGCACTTATTGATGCGGCAAAGTTGTACGAAGAAGATGCTGAGAAAAAAAGACGAAGACACCAACTCACAGGAAAAACCCCTGCGCATCCAGAAGTGCCGCTATTTACTACCGA
>JAMWBX010000013.1 GCA_023818725.1 Candidatus Omnitrophota bacterium | reverse complement strand
TGCCCAGGAATAAGACCCAGTATTTCAATGGATGACCAGAAAAGAGTCGCAACTGTAAGTGAAGCAGTGAAGGCTGGAGCTAATTACCTCGTTGTAGGAAGGCCTATTTTAGAAAGCAATGACCCACTGGCAGTTGTTCAGCAGATTAAAAAAGAGATAAAAGAAAATGAAGCACGTTGAAAGGTTTATTGAGGTTGATCTTGATGCAATCGCAAGTAATGTTGTTCTGCTCAAGAAAGTAACCGGAAAAAAGATCCTTGCCTGTGTGAAGTGCGATGCTTATGGCCTTGGCGCAGTTGCTGTAAGTAAGAGGATTGAAAAACATATTGATTGGTTTGGAGTTGCAACAATTGATGAGGCCATTTCATTGAGAAAAGCAGGAATAATAAAGCCCATTTTAGTTCTTGCTCCAGTATCAACCTCGGTGGTCAATAAGGCCATGGATTATAATATCTCACTGACAGCAGCAAGTATTGATTTTATAAGCAAAGTAAATTCAGCATCTAAGCTATCGATTCATATCAAGATTGACACAGGGATGGGGAGAGCTGGCATTTTACCCTGTGAGCTCAATGAAGCCATAAGAATTTTAGGGAAATCAAAGGTGAAAATTGAGGGGATTTTCAGCCATCTCTCAAATTCCGAAAATCCTGACAAGACCTTTTCCTTGAAACAGATTAAAATTTTTAGTGGAACGCTATCTGTGATTCCTGCACAATCAAAAATTATCACACACATTGCAAATTCTGGTGGAATTGTTAATGTCCCGGAGAGTGTCGAGAGCTTTTCTATGGTGAGAACCGGACTTCTTCTTTACGGGGTGTACCCTACCCTTTTCTTGAGGGTTTTTAAGAAAATTTCCGGTTTGAGATATGCCCTTAAGGGAGTAGCAAAGATCATTCTTGTAAGGGATGTCCCTGCTGGCACTGCGATAAGTTATGGCGGAACTTATGTATGCTCAAAAGATACAAGAATTGCCATTGCCGGGATTGGCTACGGGGATGGCCTTGACAGGGCTCTATCAAACAATTTTTTTATGAAATACAATGATAAACTTTTTCCTGTGAGGGGAAGAATCTGTATGGACCAAACAATACTTGAGATAGACCAATCAGTTGATGAAGGTTCGAAGATCGTTTTTCTGGACCAAGAGTTATCAGTTGAAGATATGGCAGGGATATGCAGAACAGTTCCTCAGGAAATATTAACTCGTTTTGGCGTTCCACGACTTAAAAAGGTTTACATTGGAAAAAGAAATTGAAAAATCCCTTAGACAGATTAATCATTATCTTGAAAGCTGTTTGAAATCAACTGGCGGCATGGCAAAAATGCTTGAAAAAGCCATGCATTATTCTGTTTTCCCCGGCGGGAAAAGAATCAGACCTTTACTTGTGATGGCTGTCGCGAAAATCCTGAACCTCAACGAAAAAAAAATTCTGCCTGTGGCGTGTGGAATAGAACTGATCCACTGTTTTTCACTTGTTCATGATGATCTTCCGTGTATGGACAATGACGATTACAGAAGGGGTAAACTAACCTGCCATAAGAAATTCGGTCAGGCACAGGCTCTTCTTGTGGGAGATGCGCTTTTGTGCCTTGGAATAAGAGAGATTGCCAAGTGTGGAAAAGTTGAAGCAGTGATAAAAACATGCGATGCGCTTGGCTCAAATGGAATGGCAGGAGGGCAATCTCTGGATATGATTTATAAAGAAAGAAAGGTTTCGCAAAGAACAAAAAACTGGATTGATAGAAAAAAAACAGGAGAACTATTTTCTATTTGTTTTGAAATTCCAGCGATTGTAAAAGGATGCAGGGAAAAAGAGAAAGGAATGCTCAAAGAAATCGGAATACTTTTCGGTCAGTCGTTTCAAATTCTCGACGACCTGCTTGATAGAGAAGGAAATGAGGAAATTTTGAAGACGAAACTTGCAGTGAAGGTGCGCAACCTTATGCATATTTCAGAAAAGTCGGGGAAAAAATCTAATATGCTCTGCTCTCTAATTAAAATGATTTTCGGAAAGTTTGTTGACATATAGATTTATGATAAAATAAACCAAATTTTACGAGCCGGAGGATCTTATGGCAATCATTGAAACAAAAAACCTCACAAAGCACTATATTTTAGGGAAGAGAAAAGTAGTTGTAGGCCTTGAGAAAGTTAATCTTGAGGTTAATGAGGGAGAGATATTCGGGATACTCGGTCCAAATGGTTCAGGGAAAACGACCTGTCTGAAACTCTTGCTCGGAATACTATTTCCAACAGCAGGTGAAGCGTATATTATGGGTAAACCTCCACACGACGTAGATATGAAGAAGCATGTTGGTTTTCTTCCTGAAAATCCTTATTATTATGACTACCTTACAGGTCCAGAGCTCCTTCAGTTTTATGCAAGTTTGTTTTCTCTGGAAGCGCAGACAGCAAAGAAAAGGATAGATCAGTTACTCGAGCTGGTTGATTTGCATAATGCAAAGAGGTTGCATCTCAAGCATTACTCAAAGGGAATGCTTGAAAGGATAGGACTGGCGGCAAGCCTGATAAACGACCCTGAAATTTTGATCCTGGACGAGCCAACGACAGGTCTTGATCCAATAGGTTGCAGAGACACAAGAAACCTTTTGTTGCAATTGAAACAACAGGGAAAGACAATACTTCTTTCAAGCCATTTTCTTTCAGAAGTAGAAAGGGTCTGTGACAGAATTGCGATTTTTCACAGAGGATATCTTCTTGCACTTGGCACTCTGGATGGTTTAAACAGTCAATACCAGGCAACAAACCTTGAAGACCTTTTTGTCAAAACAATATCATCTTTTGATAACCAGGAAGCTGCGAAAACAGGAGATGTAACATGAAAAAAATGTGGCTCATAGGACTCAATACCTTCAGAGAATCAATGAGAAAAAAGACCCTGTACATCATACTTATTTTTGCTTTGATTGTGATTGGCGCATCAAAACTTTTTTCCTTCCTAACAGCTGAAGAAGAACTCAAGATGATAAAGGATGTGAGTTTTTCTGCGATTGAGTTTTTTGGGGCGCTCATGGCAATTTTTGGCTCTCTTTACGCCATATCCACAGAGATTGAACGCCGCACGATTTACACCCTTTTAACAAAACCCATAAGACGCTCTGACTTTGTTTTAGGTAAGTTTTTCGGCGTTTCAATGATTGTTCTGATCAATTTTATTCTCATGACTGTTTTTTTCATTGGGTTGCTGTTTTTCAAGAAAAGCCCGCCGGATTTACAGGTTTTCAAGACCCTTCTTTTGATATTTTTTGAACTTATACTGATCAGCGGCATCACGCTTGCCCTTGGAACATTTACTTCAGACGCGTTCAATATTATCTGCTCTTTTTTCCTTTACATAGTTGGCCATCTAACATCATACGGAAAGGAATTAGTTGAAAGGACAGAAAATATTATTGTCAGGGGACTCACAGACATGCTTTATACCCTTGTACCAAACTATGAGAATTTCAACATCAGAGACAAAATAGTCGTTGGACTCAATGTTAGCTGGGGTTATGTTGGCTGGACGATTCTCTATGGAATTCTATATCTGTGTATTGCTCTTTACATCGCTCTATACTTTTTTGAGAAAAGGGAAATATGAGAAAAAAGGGCTACAGGTATTTTGTCATTATTGTGATTTTATTTGTAGGTGTGCATCTTGTTCAGGTCCAGATTGACTACAGGAAAAAACTTGAAAACCTTGAAAGCGCTCTTCTTTTGATGCCGGGTCAGATGGCTGGAAGTCTGGTTTTAGGCGGTTTCAAAGGGCTAGCGGCTGACCTTCTGTGGCTTCAGATGGAAACACTCTGGCACAGCGGGCAACACTATAAAATCCTTCCTTTGCTTGAGGCGATTGCATGGCTTCAACCAAGTTATATCCTGGTCTGGACAATAGGTGGATGGCACATGGCTTACAACATCTACGCCGCAGTAAAAACAGAGGAAGAAAAGCAGTACTGGTACGATCAGGGAATAAAATTTCTCAAAAAGGGGCTTTCCTATCCATTTAACGCAAACAAATATGACATCTATTTTGAACTTGGATGGACCTATTATCACAAAGGAAAAGATTATCCAAATGCTGTGAAGTATCTTGAAAAGGCTACCAAATACCCTCATCCGGATTATGTTGATGATGTGCTTGCCCACGCCTATGAAAAAAACGGCGAGATAGAAAAAGCAATAAAACAGTGGGAATTTGTCAGAGACAATTATACTGCCTTTTTTGACATAGCGACCCGAATGATCAATGACCTCAAGACAAAAGGCAAAGCAACTCCATAAGTCAAGGATTGTTGTCCTTTCTGCCCCTTCAGGGACAGGGAAAACCACTCTTGTTAATGAACTGAAAAAAAGATGCGATGATATCGCCGTTTCTGTATCTTACACAACAAGAAGTCCGAGACCAGGAGAAACAAAAGGAATAGATTACCATTTTATAGGCCAGGACAACTTCAAAAAAAAGATACGCGATGGATTTTTTGCTGAATGGGCAAAGGTGTATGACAACTACTACGGAACTTCTAAAGATTTCATAGAAAAAAATATAAAGAAGTCTAAAATTGTTCTCCTTACAATTGATACACAGGGAGGATTGCAGATTAAAAAACAATATCCAGAAGCAATACTTATTGGTATCCTCCCGCCTTCTTTGAAGGAGCAGGAAATCCGTCTCAAAAAAAGGGGAGAAACTTCAGAAAATATAAGACGAAGGTTGAAAGAATCTTCAATGGAAAGAAAAATTCTAATAGAAAAATATGATTATCGGTTTATCAACCGTGATATAGAAAGCACGGCGAGAAAAATTCTTTCAATCATCAGTAAAATAAAAAAATGAAGCCATTTAAAAAACAAACCGAACAGTTTTGCTTTCGTGATAGGCCCTACTACCCTGTGTACCTTGCTAACGGTGTTGATGCCGTGATGGTTAACATAACAGGTTCAGGGGACAGCTGGTGGGAAAACTCTGATTACTCAAGCATGCTTACACTGCAGCACTGCCGCGGCTGGTACAAGTCAGACCGCAGAATATATGACACACAGCTTGTTTATGGTCGGCTTATTCCTCTTTTTGAATTCTCTTCAAACGCTCTCATTAATGAGGAAATGATTGTTCCGAAAAACTGCAGGCAGGTTTTTGACCCTGAAACAGCGACAGTTACAACATTTTACAGCCAGCTTGATAACCAATCACTTCAGGAACTTGAAATCAAGGTAACGACATTTCTTACAAATGACCATATTCTTGTTGAACACTATGAATTTCTAAAAACCCCTGAAACAGGCGCTTCTATTCAGTTTTTCATCAATGCGCCATCGAAAGCAAGATTGGATATGTATCCAGAGCCAGTGGTTATGGACAGTTTTTCTCTGGAAACGATTGCGAAAAATTCGCTGATGATATGCAGATTTTCAAAGCAGAACATAAATGGCATCGCCATCAGCTGGTTTGATTGTCCTGCAAAAGCAGCGAGACACGAATATCCAAAGAAAACAGAATTCATTGCGCTATTGAGAACCTGTAATATGAAAAAGGGACAGTCCTTCACAAGATATCTGATTGTGATTGATAACAGAGACCAGCATAATTTTGAAGATCAAGCCAGAAAAATACTTCAGCAATGCCAAAATGCATCCTTTCAAAAAATTCACAGCCAGCACAGGAATTTGTGGAAGGATTATTTTTCAACATCAATAGTAAATATACCCGACCCTGCTGTTTTGCACATTTACAAAACGAGTCGTTACATAATAAGAGCAAATCTTCATCCTTCTGGATTTCTTCCAATGGGAATTATGCCGTATTTATGGCAGGGTGTAATGTTCTGGGACGCATGTTTTGCGGTTGAGGCGATGCTTGGATGCGGTAATTTTTCTGAGGCAAAGAAGGTTCTTGAACATCTCATTGTTTATCAGGATGAAGGGAAAAAGCTGGCACAGGCACATAATTCAAAAGGAATAAGGCTTGAGTGGACCGCAGAAGAAATAAGATTTACCGACTATGGTTTTTTAACAAAGCAGATTCACAATAATGCAATGTGGGCGCACCAGATTTTCCAGTTCTATCATTACACAGGCGAGATTGCACTATTGAAAAAACTTTTTCCTTTTGCGCAGGACCTTTTATTTTTCATTGTTTCTGGTTTTCTTCAGGACAGAAAAAATTATATTATTGTGAAAAGGTGCGAGGGGGTTGATGAATCCACTGTAATAGAGAAAATCAATGATACATGGACAAGCGCAATTACCCTCAAGGCTCTTATGGAGTACAGAGACGCCGCAAAAATACCTGGAATAAAATCAGAGATTAAGAATATAGAGCGAATTATAAAAAAGATTGAAGCAGGCCTTAATATGAATGTTGATGAAAATGGTATTATGCAATCTTTTAAGGGTGGAAAACTTCCCCACTGGGGCTCATTGATTTTTGACTTATTCCCGCTTCACCCTTGCCTCAAACCAACAATCAAAAAGATGATGGAGAATTACGATAAAGATATGGATACATATAATTTCCATGGTGTTACAAGATATGCGGAAAAAATGTTTCCATGGGCAAACTGGCATGTTGCAAGGATATTATCAAGAATCGGAGATAGCCATTGCATGGAAATTATAGATAATGCTGCAAGATACACAAATTATTTTGGTGGAATCCCTGAGAGGATTTTTTATCACGGCGAGTTTTTTAATCACTGGTTTCTAACTGCTCATGCCGCAATGGTCTGGGCTATCAATGGAATCTGCGCAAATCTTACTGGAGATGATTTAAGAATTCTTGTTTCATCCTGCCATAAATGGAAAGATGTTTCATTTGAAAATATTTGCGCAGGAGGCGGCCTTGTTGTTAGCGCTGATATGAAAAAAGGCAAAATCCAGAATCTTGTCATTGATAATCTTTTGAAAAAAAATATAAAAATCAATTGTATTGCTGGAACTGAAAAGCCATTTCAGGTATCATTAAATCCCGGTAAAAACAAGATAATTTGAATGAAAAAAGCAGAATGGGTTTATGGCAAGCCGGTAATTGAAAACAGGATTGTTCATATAGACCTTAAAGGCCCAAAAATTCCCTTTGAATCTTTTATAAACCTTATAAGATTGCTTGCAAGATGGGGAATTAACGCAGTACTTGTTGAATATGAACATCGTTTCCCATATCTTCCACTGAAAAATCAGTTTCCTGCTTCAGAAAGATACACAAAAAAACAGCTAAAGACTCTTATTCAGATTGCTTCTGACAATGGCATCCAATGGATCCCCCTTATCCAGACATTTGGCCATCTTGAGTATCTTTCGAGGATAAAAGGGACACAGGTACTTTTTGAAAATCCAGAGTATCCACAGCAGATATGTCCATTGAAAAAGCAGGCAAGAAAATACATTGAAGATTTGCTGGAAATTATATGTGAATTCCACGGTGCCAGCAGGTACATTCACACAGGCCAGGATGAAACACATCAGTTAGGCTTCTGCCCTGAATGCAAAAAAGCAGTTGAAGAGAAAGAAAAGATTGAATTTTACCTTGAACATGCCCGGTGGGTCTGGAACATTGTGAAAAGAAATGGTCGGACACCATTATTCTGGGCTGATATGTTTTTCACTGAAAACCGTCTTGAACTGTTGAAAGAAATTGATGAAAATGTGATACCTGTTGTATGGGAATATGGCGACATCGAGAAAATATCTCAGCAGGTTTTGATCGGTGAAGTCAGGCCAACAATACTTGCTGCAAAAAATCCATTCAGGGCAAAGGCAACCTGTTTGCCAGTTTCACAGATTGAAAAAGACGGCAATTTTTTTGAGGACCTGGATAAAAAAATAAAAAGAATTGTAGAAATTGATAAAAAAACAGGATATCCAGAAAGTTTCAGCCAGACAAGAATAATTTCGAAATACAGAAAAAATTGCTGGACGGCATGTGCCACATACAATTGTTCTGATATGCTTTTTTCGCCCAGTTTCATCAGAGGTGTCTTAAACCCTCTGTCCATGATTGATGTTGTGAAAGGATTGAAGATTAAAGGAATTATTGCCACAAACTGGGCTCGCGCTCATTCCTACGCGCCAGTTTCTCCACCCTGGACTGTTGCCCTTTATAATATTGCGCATTTCGCCGCCGCGTCTTATTCAGGGAAAACACAACCATCTGACATCAAGGAAATCTCAAAGATTGTCTGCTGTGAGATTGGTATGCCTGTTAATTTTGGAAGATTTTCTCTTGATGATATTGTGTGGGTGATATCAAGCAATGCTTCAGGTCCTGGTTTTGCAGGAAGAATTAAAAACCTCCAGAACACTCTTCTTGTTCTGAAACAGGGTAAGGTCGAAGGTATATTTGGAGAGGGCCTGGTCATCAGTGTTGAGGCAGAACTATTATGGACAAAGCTACTTTTTCTTCAGGAAGAAGCAAGGTGGTGGAATCCAATGAAAAAAGAGATTCCCCGGATAATCTTTATAGAAATGAAAAAGAGATTTAATCAGATCTGCAGAGAAATAAATTCTCTTGAAAAGAGAGCTGCCGCTTATTACATAAGATATGTCGGAGACAGAAAATCCTTCAAAACATGGTGGAACGGGCTTTTTGGACTTGATATTTATACTGCAAAAAAGGCATTGGAACTATTATCAAACTAACAGGAGAAGTTATGAAAAGCAAAAAGCATATTTTTATTGACCTTGACACCCTGAGCGACTGGGACACAAGTATTGTCCAGAGATTTCCGAAAGCAGAAAAGGTTCAGATAAATGGGCCGAAAACAACAGACACGCCATGGGATGCAAGGTGTTCAGAATACCCGAGTGTTCTTTACGAAGACGGAATTTACAGAATGTGGTATGCCGTTCAGCCGTCAGCAAAGGATTATTCTGAAAATGCGGATCATTTTTATTCAGCATATGCTGAAAGCGCAGATGGCATAAACTGGAAAAAGCCGGATTTAAAAATTACAGCGCAGGATATCTGGCCAAAAAACAATCTTCTTGCGCTTCCAGGGGCAGTTCAGGGAGTGGTAAGGGGTCTTCCTGGAAGCAAATACAGATACTACGCAATTGTAATTCAGATCAGCAAGCCAGAACCAGGCATCACTGATAAATGTGGAGCAATCGATGAAAGGGGAACAATACTTTTTGGTTCAAACGATGGGTTCCAGTGGGAAAGAATAAAAAAAATCGTCGCTCATGGAGACTGCGGCAGCATTTATACTGATTTTCCATCAAAGAGATACCTGATGTTTCAGAAAGTTGGATTGATGCACAATATGTTTACGAGGCGTTCTTTTATTGGTCTTGAAAGTAAAGATGCTGAAAACTGGACTGGTTATGATGGGGTTTTTAAATGGAACGAATGTTTTGTTGCTGATGACTATGATGACATAATAGCAAGGCAGCATGGATTCTTGATAACTGATTTTTACGGAATTACCCTTCACAGAACAGGTGATCTGTACATTGCTGTGCAGAATGTGTTTTGCATAGGCCTTCCCCTCAGGAGCAATTTCGGCCAGAACCCGTCTGGTTTTTCTCATTTTCGTCTTGCATATTCCCATAATGCGTTTAACTGGAGATATCCTGCTGGAAGGCCGGTGTTTCTTGAACTGGGGAAACCAGGTGATTTTGATTCAGGATTTATGTGTCCGGGTTTGAATCTTCTTGAAAAAGATGATGAAGTTTTTCTTTATTATTCAGGAACTCCTTTTATGCACGGCTGGTGCATAGATGTAAATTTCCGGTTCAAAAAAGATATTTCCCTTGAAGAACAGGAAAATTCTTATTTCATCGGTCTTGCAAAATTTAAAAAAGACAGATACGCAAGTTTATACGCAACTCACAGGGGGCGTTTTTCAATGAACCCTGACGCATCAGGTGTTGAACCGCTCTTTGTAAATCCGGAAAAACCAGAGATGTATGTTAATGCCAACTGCCCCGAAGGATATGTGAAGGTGGCAATTATGGATAAGAACAGCCGTAAACCGGTTGACGGTTTTGATTTTGACCAGTGTCTTCCGATCACAGGGGATTGTGTTAAGGCGCCGGTTGTTTTCAAGAAAAAGAAAATTTCTGATATTCCACCAGATAAGCCATTATATCTTTCTTTTGAACTTTACAGGGGAGAAATCTTTTCCTACCAGTGGGGGCTATGATGAAGGAGATTCCAAGAAATGAAAATCCGCGGCCTGATTTTTTGAGAAAAGAATGGCTCAACCTGAATGGAGCGTGGGATTTTGAGTTTGATTTCTCAAACACAGGAATTGAGAAGAATTTTTTTTTGCCTGATAAGAAGTTTAAGGAGAAAATCATTGTGCCATTTGCGCCTGAAAGCTCTCTTTCCGGAATCGAGAACAC
>JAMWBX010000012.1 GCA_023818725.1 Candidatus Omnitrophota bacterium | reverse complement strand
CTGGGTAATAAAAACAATCATTCCATCATCATTGAGCCTGTCAAGATAGTCCTTGAATGCTTCTTTTGTATGAATGTATCCTTCAGTAAGGACTCCACCGGTTGTCGGGCTTGTGGCACTCTGGGTAAGTGCGAGAAAAATAAGATCATATTTTTCCGTTGTTCTCTTAACAAAACTTCTTCCATCATCAAGAAAAACTCTTACATATGGATGGCTGTAAAGGCCGCCGTTGAAGGAGGCATATTTTTCCATGATAGAAAACATTGATGGATTTACTTCAACCCCGGTAATATCCTTACTGCCTCCAAGAATTGAAGCAAGTATATCAATTCCTCCACCAGGGCCGATTGAAAGCACCTTTGGATTTTTCAGGTCCGCAAAAGGAAGATAAAAAACAGTGTTTTTAATGTATTCAATTGAATCAAAATCTCCATCAAAGTAATGCATTGTTGTTGGAACATCTCCGTCGGTGTAAATATATTTAATACCTGGTATCTGGGGAAACTGAACAACATCTGTTCTTGCAAAGGCATTCCATTCAGTATAAACAATTGAGGCACTGGAGTCAGAATTTTGAGTCAGAGTAAAAAGCGGTTTTGCAATTTCTGAAGTGGAATCTCTAACAAAGGGAATACTGAAAAATAGGTTATCCCTGTTAACAAAGACACAGGCAACTGCAGCGCATAAAAATAAAACTGATGCTATTTTTGTTTTAATTGTCTCTGCAATTATCAAGGTTGCTATTAAAACAATTGCACCGGTTATAAAAACAGTGTTGATGCCCCCAAAAAATCTAAGAACCACCAGTACCAGAATGCATCCTGCTGCCGCGCCAGCAAGGTCGGCAGAATAAATTTTTCCGCTCAATCTGCCAAATGCTTCAAAAACATACGAAAAGAAAGCGCCTGCAAACAGAAAAGGAATAAAAGGAATAATTGAGATTGCAGTATACTGAATAAAAAAATCTCTAAGAGGCGTTTTGAAAAGAAGCATAATTGACAGTGGCATTGTAATTCCAGCAAGGACTGTTAGAAAAAACATAGCCCGGTATGGATTGTCAGTATCTTTTAATTTTCTCTTCATATGAAAAGCCAGTATACCGCCGGCACCCAGTCCACACATACTCATTGAAACAATCAAAAAAACATAGTGGTATCTCATCAGGACAGAAAAAATCCTTAATAGAGATATCTCAAACATCAAAACACCAAGGGAAACAAGAAAGACAGCTAAAAGGATTTTTCTCGACATAATTATTTTTTTATTCTGACGCCTGCAAGTTTGTGGTTTTTACCGACTGTGTAGAGCCTTTTGAGTTTTTTGTTTGTATTCTCCCATGCGCATTCGACCTGTCCAACAATAAGCGGGCAGTCACCGGGTTTTGTAATCTCAACAAGCTTACACTCAAAGTTTGCAATAGCGTCAACAAGTATCGGAGCTTTTACAGTTTCTGCGTCCTGAATCTTCAACCCGGACTCTTTTATCTTGTCCCTGTTGTATCCGTGAACAGTTCCAGCAAAAAGGGTTTCTTTCGCCATTTTTTCTGATGGGAAGCTTACGACGAACTCTTTTGTTTCAAGAATGTTCTGATATGTGAACGCCTCCTCATCGATACCAAGCACAAACATTACCGGCTCACTTGACGCCATTGTAACCCAACCAACTGCCATCACATTGTTTTTACCCTGTTTATTTCTCGTTGTCACAAGAACAACCTGCTCAGGATACTTTCTTTCAAGCGCCTTTTCTACATCAACCTTTTTTTGCATATTTCCTCCCCTAAACAACCAGTTTCAATTTTTTACCTTTTACTTCTTGCCTTTTTTGTCTGCCGCTGCCTATTGTGGTCTGTCAATGGAACCGCCAGTATTAGCCATATTACAAATTATACTTTCATTTGTGATTATGTTAGCATAAAATTTGTCTTTTTTCAGCAAAAATAGGTGTATGGACTGTCATTGCCCTGATTGAAAAGAACCTGTGGAGTACGAAAATTTTTTAAGTAGATTTAAGATCAGTGGCAGTAAGCTATTACAGCTTTTTCAGAGCACCCTTATAAAACATCAGGAAGAAATTTCAAGATTCAATTTTTTGTTGATTGAAAGTGTTATCTCCGTATAATTTATCGGCAAAAAAATGAAACTTTTTCTAATGTACGAGACCACTTAGCTTTTTGATTTCTTTTTTACATTATCATCAACTGTTTCTCAATCTACAACATCACCTTCGATAGGCTTCACGCTAACACCCAGCCTTTTCAGATACTGGATCCCTTTCTCTATATTTTTTTCTTCACCCTGCAATTCAAGAACCAATTCACCTACTATCTCTGTGACTTTTGCGCGGCGAATATTGGGAATTATATTGTACTTTTTTGCCATTTGAAATGTTACTGGCTCTTTAATCAACTCCTGTGGAAAAATAAGTTTTACTACCTTTTTTAAAACTGCCTTTTTAACCATTTTTATCCTCCTTGTTTAAATTGGCTAATCTGATCTACGATTTCTTTATGTTTATGACAGAGTTGTAGTTGAGTTTGAATAACATCTTCCTGCCAGTGTGCGTTGTACAGACAGCAAATTTTATCTTCACAAAAAAGGTTGCCGGTTGTATGATAAAAAATTGCCTGCATAACGTACCTCTTCATCAGCTCGGTCATACGCGGATCATCATACTCAATGATTCTGGTAACAAATTCCTGTTTAAGGACATTAACATCGATACCCATCTGTTTTTTTAGATAAAATCCTCTTGGTTTTGCCAGCGCTTCCACTAAACCCGTAGTAGAAATGATCGATGGAAAACCATATACGCTAACTCGTGCATGGTATCTTTTATCATCTTCATCCCATGTGGCGAAAAGCTGGTTAGTAAAAATTATATGGCAGTGATTTAAACCAGATTCTTCCTTACTTATTAATTTAGAAAGAGTCGTTATCAGTTCAAATCCATCATATAAAATCCCAAACGATTTATTACTGGATTCGGATAGCCTTCTTTTTTCATATTCAATTTCACCCGGTAAAGGTTCGAATTCTGCATTTCTATTTTCTATTTTTCTAACTTTAATTTCAGCCATTTCTCTGGCTAAATGAGTTATCTCTTTTTCCGAAGAATTCGAGTTTTTAATGTAGTATGTTATGAATTCCTCTCTTATTTGAATTTTACTTTTTCTAAAAATATTTTTAAGATACTCCAGAATACTTTCGAGCTTCAGGCTTTTTGATTTCCCACCATCGTAAAGGTAAATATAAGATGGAATACGCATTTATACAGCCTATATATGATTTATCCCCTTATGAATTTTTTAGCAACCTCAGCAGCCTTTTTCCCGGAAAGTAACATTGCACCGAAGGTTGGTCCCATTCTCGGTAAGCCATAAGTTGTTGTCACCGCCATACCACATACAATCAACCCTGGATGTACCAAACCCGTATGTTCAACCACTAAATCTTCGGACATTTCTACCCACATTGCGCCGTAACCCGCAGTTTTGAGTATTTTCCTTTCCTCTAATTTTTTTACTACGAAAGCATCATGACCTGTAGCATCAATTACTACTTTCGACTCAAGAGCTACTGGATCAACACAGGTAATCTCTCTTGGTAGTGCTCTAACAGGATTCCAGTTAACAACAGCACCTGCTACTTTATTTCCTTCCCTTAAAACAACATCTTCAAATACAGTCATATTAGCAAATTTTACTCCGGCATCACAGGCGGCAGCAATAAGCTTCGAACAGGCATGAGGTCCATCAGCAACATATAAGCCCTTTGTGAGTTCTTCAAATGGTACGCCTAATTCAGAAAGAACTTTTTGCCCGGGTTCTCTGACAGTTATTTTATTCATCAAATAACCACCAATCCAGTACCCACCGCCAAGATAGTTATTCCTTTCTATAATAAAAACTTTCAGCTTCTCCTGGGCCAATTCTTTACCTGCCATTAATCCGGAAGGACCCGCGCCTATTATCAAACAATCGCTCTCTACATATTCTGAAAACTGTTTAGCAAATTCATTTACAATTGCTCGAGTAATTTCTTTCTCACCAACTGGACTGAAAATTTTCTTTTCTGCCATTTTACCCCCTGACTTAAAGATTCATAATAGTGTTTTAATACCTGCCCTCATCGTTTTTTATATCCGGCAAAACTGCTCGTAGTCAATCAATTCTTTTATCGTTGGCTTATCGCCACAGATTGCACAATTGTTGTTTCTCTGAATATTAAGTTTTCTGAAATTCATCTCCAGGGCATTAAAAACAAGTAATTTACCTTTCAAAAGTTCGCCCTTCCCTAAGAAAAACTTAAGTACTTCAGTAGATTGAATCAAGCCAAGAATACCGGCCACCACACCTAATATCCCAGCTTCCTGACAGGATGGTACCGTTCCTGGAGGTGGTGGTTCAGGAAAAATACATCTATAACACGGACCTTCACGCGGAATAATAGTTGTTGCCTGCCCATCAAATTTCAATATCCCTGCGTGGAATAAGGGCTTGCCGGACAAAACACAGGCATCATTTACTAAATAACGAGTTGGAAAATTATCACTACCGTCAACCACAACATCGTACTCTTTGATTATCTCCATGATATTTAAAGAAGTAAGTCTTATCGGGTAGGTTATTACTTCAACATCAGGGTTAATCAAGTTTAGTTTTTCTTTAGCAGATTCTGCCTTATGTTTCCCTATATCTTTCATAAAATGTATAATCTGACGTTGAAGGTTATTCAGTTCAACCCTATCTGAATCTACTAACCCGATTTTGCCTATCCCTGCGGCAGCTAAATAATATGCACAGGGCGAACCCAATCCTCCGCACCCAACAATTAAAACCCTCGCATTCAATAATTTCTTTTGTCCAATTCCGCCTACCTCAGGCAGTATTATTTGTCTGCTGTATCTTTCGATCTGGTCTTCCCGCAAATCAGAACCACCCGCAATTGCTGGAATTATGGATACCTCATCACCGTCTTTCAATTCTGTTTTATCCCCCTGCAAGAACCTTATATCCGTATCGTTAACGAAAAGGTTTATAAATCTTCTAACATTACCAGTTTCATCAAAAATCCTTTCTTTAATGCCAGGATATTTCTTATCAAGGTTTTCGATCAGTTCCCTGATGTTTTTTCCATCACCGTCGATTTCAGATTGATTCCCTGTAAGTTTTTGAAGTGGTGTTGGTACTCTAACCTTTATACTCATTGGTTCTCCTCCTTTCAATTTGTTCTGGTTGACATAGGTCCTCTCCATAAAAACAAAAGGCACAAAAATTTTGTTTTTTTGGTACAAGCAATCCACCACAATTTTTATATTTATAGTAAATCTGGCACGCGTTCATAGGCCACTCCACTGACTTTACATGACCCAAATTCGACAGTTCAATTTTTTTTATTCTATCTGAGTGAACCATTTTTATTGACTACGTTTTCGAATGAACTTAAGTTTGGCTTGATTTTTATAAGTTTCCCTAACCTTGATGAAATCGCCTCCTGGGTTTTTAATCCATTACCTGTAATTGAAATTACTGTAAGCTCATCTTTTTTAATTCTACCCTGCTCGATGAGTTTTTTAGTAACGGCAACTGTTACTCCACCAGCTGTTTCAGTAAATATACCCTCGGTACGGGCTAATAATTTTATTCCTTCAACTATTTCTTCATCAGTTACATCCTCAGCCCATCCACCACTATCCATAACTGTTTTGAATGCATAATAACCATCCGCAGGGTTGCCTATCGCTAATGATTTGGCAATTGTTTCAGGTTTTACTGGTTTAATAATCTCTCTGTTTTCTTTTATGGCTGAAACCACAGGATTACAACCTTTTGCCTGTGCAGCATACATTTTTGTTTTCACTTCATTTATAAAACCCAATTTAAGCAACTCATGCAGCCCTTTCCAGATCTTGGAAATCAGAGACCCACCTGCAACCGGCACAATAATATTTTGAGGGGCACGCCAGCCTAATTGCTCCACAATTTCATAGGCGTATGTTTTTGACCCTTCAGCATAATAAGGCCGGATGTTAATATTAACAAAGGCCCATTTGTATTTATTTGCTATCTCAGTGCATAGACGATTTACCTCGTCATAATTACCTTCGATTGCTATAACCTGTGGGGCATAGATAAGCGATGCAATTATTTTCCCTAATTCTAAATTTTCAGGGATAAATACAAAGCATTTCAAATTTGCCCGTGCTGCCTGTGCGGATACTGAATTTGCTAAATTACCGGTGGAGGCACAGGCAACAATATTAAATCCAAATTCCCTTGCTTTTGTTAATGCGACTGAAACTACTCTATCCTTGAAGGAAAGTGTGGGATGGCAAACGGAATCATCCTTAATATATAATTGTTTTACCCCTAATTCCCTGGATAGATTTTCCGCTTTGATTAAGGGTGTAAAACCTGATTGAAGGCCAACGACTGGTTCATTATCAACCGGCAATAGTTCTCTATACCGCCAGAGATTCTTTTCGCGCGAAGCGATTAATTCTTTGGTCAGTACTTTCTTTATCCCTTCATAATCATAATCCACTTCTAATGGACCGAAACAATACTCACAAACATAGAGTGGTTCTTTAGGGTACTCCCTACCACACTCCCTGCATCTTAATCCTTTGATATAAGACATTTTCGACTCCTTTTAATATGTCGCACAATCAATTTTTACAGATAATAAATTGTCAAACATAAACCCTCAGGCTGTAAAATATTGTTCCATACTGAAATATCTCTCCCCTGTGTCAGAGAAAATTACCACTACCCGTTTCCCTTTTCCTAAATCCTTCGCTACTTTAAGTGCAGCAAAACAAGCTGCCCCTGCTGAAATACCTACAAATAATCCTTCTTCACGAGATAATCGTTTAGCAGTTTGAAATGCCTGATCGTCTTCAACCACAATTACCTGGTCAATGATCTTACGATTGAGAATCTTCGGAATAAATCCAGCGCCGATGCCTTGTATTTTATGAGGTCCTGCCTTTTTACCCGACAGTACAGCAGAGCCTGCAGGTTCAACTGCAACTATTTTTATTCCTTCGATTTCCTTTTTTAGTATTTCACCGACCCCGGTAATTGTGCCGCCTGTTCCAACCCCAGATACAAATGCGTCCAGTTTACCATCACAAGCTTCCAATATCTCTCTGGCAGTGGTTTTACGATGTATCTCAGGATTAGCCAGATTATTGAATTGTTGCGGCATAAAACTATTTTTATTATTTTTAACAATCTCTTCCGCCTTTTTTATAGCGCCGGTCATACCTTCTATAGCAGGGGTTAAAACAACTTCTGCTCCATACGACTTCAAAATATAGATTCTTTCTAAACTCATTGATTCCGGCATAGTTAAAATACATCTATATCCTTTTACTGCACACACCATTGCCAGCCCTATGCCGGTGTTACCCGAAGTTGGTTCAACAACTACTGTTCCTGGTTTTAATTTACCTTTTCTCTCTGCGTCTTCAATCATAGAAAGGGATATGCGGTCTTTTACGCTACCGGCAGGGTTAAATGATTCAAGCTTGGCATAAATCTCCGCCATATCTTTTTCAACAATTCTATTCAGTCGAACCATAGGAGTATTACATACAAGTTCAAGCACATTTTCCGCTACCTTTACACCACACTTTTTTAATCTGTTTTCGTTGATATTCATAGTTCCCACCATCGTTCAAAAGAAACAATGAAATGACCTCCACCCATAAAAAATACAAACTCAAGAGTATCACCATTTTTAAGTGATATCGTTTGATAGTCTTTACGCTCTATTATTTTTCCATTTAATTCAACGGTAACCACTTCCGGACGAATGTTCTTCTTTTTCAGCAATTCAAGGACATTTGTCTCGGATTCCAGTATTTCTTCCTTACCGTTAATTAAAACTTTTATTGCCATTTGCTTCTCCTTTTCAGACTTTTCTTTTAATTAGAACTTTAAAAAAGTCTTTTACTTGTTCGATCTTTATTATCTCCTGTCCGTCGTTTTTCAAACTTTTAGGCACATTACGAATTGGTTCACCGTCATCCAAAAATACCTCAAGAATATCTCCTATGTTCAATTCTTCAAGCTTAAGTTTTATCTTTACATAATTAATTGGGCAGGGGGTCCCTGTTAAATCGTAAGTAAGGGTCCGAGGCTGATCAGGTTGGTTCTCATTGGTTTTCGTTGGTTCTTTAAAACTTGCTAAAAAGTTGAAATTGCTATCCATTGAAGAATAGATTCTTTTTACCTCCTGATAGAAGTTCCATGTATATTCGTAAGCTTGTTGTCTGCTAACTTTGTCTGAAATTATACCGGCATAAATTGAATTTAAGTTCTCAAATTCAGGATTGCAAATGCCTGTTTTTATGAACTTATCAATAAAACCTGAAATTGCTTCTTCTTCAGATCTGGGGTCAATACCCTTTACTACAAGTAATGCACGAGCAGAATATACCAGGGCATCTTTTATATCATTAATCTCTAAATTTTTTTCTTTCGCGCTAATCAATAACTGTTTTGCTGACTCTATATCAGACTCTACCATATCTATAACACCCGCACCGCATTCTCCCTGCGATAATCCATCCAGGGAAAACTCTTCTGTCATACCAAAGTCTTTATAATAAGCCTTATTTTCTTCATAACTTGGAACATAAGAGTATTTTTTAATCAACTCAAGCATATGAATTTTGCCTTCATTCAAGATGTATTTATGAACATCTCCTTCGCTTTCACTCTGCAGTATGAAAATAAATTCGCAGAATAAATCAGGAATATTATGAGCTGGGACTATACCTATTTCCTCTGCAAGTCTTGTATTCTCTGCATTTATTTTTCCACCTAAATAGATCTTATAAAAAGGTACTGACCTATTATAAACCTTCCTGGTCAAGCCTGAGAAAGAAATTGTGCCTATTCTGTGGTGGCCACAGGAATTTGGGCAACCACTGACATTCACCCTTATATCCTTCAACTTATCAATGTCTAAATTAATTTTTTCCAGTCTTTTTATTATTTCCGGAACTAAACCCATAGCATTACATATTCCTAAATTACATGTAGTTACGGCCTTGCAGGAAATCATGTCAAAAATTGTGTCAGGAAACAAAAAATCTTTTAATGCATCTTTCACTTTTTCATAAACAAAGTAAAGTTTATGAGATGGAACATTTGAAATAACTAAATTTTGCCTCTGAGTGGTTCTAAAAATTATTTCAGGAACAATTTCTACTAACTCTGATAAACGGATTAGTTGCTCAGAATTGATTTCTCCTAAAGGTATTCTTAAATGGACATAATAATAACCTTTCTGTTTCTGTTCTGCGACATTATATTTAAGAAATAAATTGTAAGATTCATCATCGCTGAATTTTATTTCCCCGCGTGTCCGGTTTTCTAGTTTGGGTAATCCGGTGTTATTTCTTAAACTTATGTATTCTGTATCTTTCAGTTTGTTAAATTCTTGATTATAAAGTTCAAAAAACTTCTCCCAGCCAATATCTTGAATTAAAAATCTCAAGCGATTATGATGTTTATTTTTTCTATCGCCAAATTTATTAAATACATTCAAAATTGATTTAACAATATATGCAACATTTTCTGGTTCCGCTTCATCAATTAAAACCTTACCAACACTACTTTTTGCTCCCATACCACCGCCACATAATACCTTAAACCCATCGACTCCCGCGATAAATCCAACATCGTTAACACCTGCGTAAGCGCAGTCTCTGACACAACCGGAAAATGCTATTTTAAACTTCCTTGGAAGATTGTAAGATTCATCAAGCGTAAGTAAATACTCAGTTAATCCCCATACAGTTTTATAAACTTCTATTTTTTCTTCAGGACATATTCCCGATAGATAACAAGCAGTTATATTCCTTACAGTATTTCCTCCACCTGCCCGGGGAGAAAGATTAAAATCTTTAAGATATTCAATTATCTTGATAGAATTTTCATAAGGCACATTATGTATTTGAATATCCTGTCGTGTGGTGATATGAAGCCTTTCATCTGCAAAATTTTTTGCTGCTATAGCGATCGCTTTTAATTGCTCAGGAGTAAGAATTCCTGCTGGTATCCTTAGTCTCGACATTAAAATCTTACCGCCCCTCTGAGCATAATATCCCCAGGGAACCCGCACTCCGCGGAAGAATGTATCATTTATTTTTCCTGAGAGAAATTTCTTCAGATTCTCTTCATAATTTTGCATATCATCTATGATTTTCTTTGGTAATTTAAACATTGGACACCCCTTACATTTCTTTTAATGCCTCATATGACGCCTTTATTGTTTTCTCTATATCTTTTTCAGTATGAGCCACTGACACAAAACAAGCTTCAAATTGCGATGGCGGAAGATATATTCCGTTATCAAGCATTTTATGAAAGAATTTTTTATACTTTCTGGTATTTGAAGTTAATACTGCCTGATAATCATAAAATTTTTTCCTGTCGGTAAAAAATATAGTGAACATCGAACCAATTCTGTTTATAAGAAGGTGCTTTCCTAATTTTTTTGCATTTTCTAATATGCCATTACAAAGAATACCTGCCATTTTCTCTAACTGTTTGTAATTTCCACTATTTTGTAAAATCCTTAAAGTCGCAAGTCCGGCTCTTACACTAACAGGATTGCCGGAGAACGTTCCGGCCTGATATACAGGTCCGGATGGCGCAAGAAGCTTCATAATCTCTTTTTTCCCACCGAATGCTCCTGCAGGAAATCCACCCCCTATAATCTTACCCAAGCAAACCAAATCAGGTTTTACGTTATATAATTTTTCCACTC
>JAMWBX010000011.1 GCA_023818725.1 Candidatus Omnitrophota bacterium | reverse complement strand
AAAGGCAATGTCACTGGTTAACGGAAAAGGAAATAAAATATGATTAGAATTCCAACTGAAAAAATCCTTAAACGTCACATAAGTGGAAAGCTTGGCATTTCTATAAAGACACCTTTGAAAACAAAACAGGATCTTTCTATTGCTTACACTCCGGGCGTGGCAGAGGTCTGTAAACTTGTTGAAAAAACTCCATCACTGGCTTATGATTATACAATAAAGGGGAATTCTGTTGCTGTGGTAACTGACGGAAGCGCTGTGCTCGGACTTGGAGACATCGGACCAGAAGCCGCAATGCCCGTGATGGAAGGTAAAGCGATACTATTTAAAGAATTTGGAGGAATTGATGCGTATCCTGTTTGCCTTTCAACAAAAAACGCAAAAAAGATTATTGAAATTGTCTGCGCTATAGCACCTGGGTTTGGCGGAATAAACCTTGAAGACATCTCCAGCCCGAGATGTTTTATCATTGAAAAAGCATTGAAAAAAAGATTAAAAATCCCTGTTTTTCATGATGACCAACATGGAACAGCAATAGTGGTGCTGGCCGCAATTATTAATAGTTTGAAACTTGCCAAGAAGAAAGCTTCTTCTGTTAAGGTTGTAATAAACGGTGCTGGCGCTGCGGGTGTTGCTGTAACAAGAATACTTTGCCGTTATGGAATAAAAACAATTCTTCTATGTGATAGAAATGGCATAATCTGTAAATCCAGAAAAAAAGGTATGAATTACGCAAAGATTGAAATTCTGAAATACCTCGCTGAATCTCCCTGCGGAACACTCTCTGACGCCCTGCAGGATGCAGATATCTTCATTGGACTATCAGGGCCAAATCTTGTCACTCCTGAAATGATTAAAAGAATGAAACCAAACCCCATAGTTTTTGCTATGGCTAACCCTGTTCCTGAAATTATGCCGGAAGAAGCAAGAAAGGCAGGGGCGTTTATTATTGGAACCGGGAGAAGTGATTATCCCAATCAGATAAACAATCTGCTTGCTTTCCCGGGCATTTTCAGGGGAGCCCTTGATGCAAGAGCAAAGCAAATTACTGAAAAAATGAAGATTGAAGCCGCAAAGGCGATAGCAGCCATAATACCAGAGAAAAAGTTATGCCCTGATTATGTTATTCCTTCTCCCTTTAATAAAGCTGTGGCAAAAGCTGTGGCAGGAGCAGTAAAAAAGGTTGCACTTTCTAAATAAAACATGATCTACCTTTTTTTAAGCGTATTTTTCTACGCCATTGCCGCTCTATTATATAAACACTCAAACCAGATCAATTGCGATAAACTCTCAATTATCGCGGCTGAAAGAATCTCGGCTGTTGTCTTGATGATACTTTTCATAACTTTTTTTGATTCTTTTAAGCCATCTCTGGACATAACAATAATTGCTTTCATTGGAGGAATAACGATTTTTATTTCAAGAGTCGCGCTTCTTGCTTCTCTGAAATACGGAAAAATTTCAAGCTCCTGGACAGCTGTGAACCTGTCTGTAGTCATACCAGTAATCGCTTCGATCTTTTTCTGGAATGAGATACCAAACTCAAAGCAAATGATAGGGCTATTTCTTGTGCCCCTTGCAATCTTTCTTTTACAGGAAGACAGAAAAGAGAAAAAATGTGGCTGAAGTACATTTTTATAAGCTTTCTTCTGTGCGGAATATCAGATACCACCTGGAAAATGGCAGGAGAAGCTGGTTCTGATTATGTTTTCACCTATCTTCTTCTTTTTCACATTTTTGCGCTTGTATCTTCAATAATCGCAATTATCATAAGAAACAAAAAAATCAGAAAAATTGAGTTTTATCTTGGAGCCATTATCGGATTTACATTAATCGCAGGTGGGCTGTGTTCATTAAAAGCGATACTTGTGCTTCCAGGCATTGTTTTTTTTCCTGTGGCAAGCTGCGCAAGCTTATTTCTGGTAACAGTTCTCGCAAATCTCATATGGAAGGAAAAACCAACCATTCGTCAGATTGCAGGACTTATTGTGGCTTGCGCATCAATTATTCTTATCGCGCTTTGATGGACATAATCCAGATCAATGCCTCTTTGATCAGGTTAAAATCCTTTACAGGAGAATCATGATCTCCGCCTTTAATTTCTCGATAAAATATCCTTATTCCACAATCGATGGCTTTTTTCACAAAAGACCTTGAATGCTCCACAGGTATTAACATATCTGCGTCTCCGTGGATGATGGCCAGTGGAATTGAATGAAATCTTTCTACAAGATATATGGCTGACCTTCTTCTGTATTCATCAGGAACTTTTTCTGGATCTCCTTCATAGGCGGATTCAATTGTTCTTGCAAGAAAATCCTTATCAGGGTTTGACCAGCTGAAATAGAGTTCTGTTATGTCTGTTGCTGGACATAACGCTAAAACGCCAGAAACAAGATGAGTGTTTCTTGCGGTAAAAATAAGACTGCCTGTGCCTCCCATTGAACCGCCCGCAATAAAGATGTTGACTGTATTAAATTTTTCTTTAAGAAAACCTATCAACTGTTTCATATCACTCTCAGCTGGCTCATTCATCCAGGAATCACCTCTGTATTCAGGACAAACATAAACATAGTTGCTTTCATAAAGAAAATCCTGCAATCTTGCGAATGTTCCATTAAAAATTTCTCTGTCAAATCCCTGCTCCTGATGGTTTGTCGCTCCATGAAGGTAGATAAAAATACCGCAGCATTTTGAATTTCTCGGTTTCTGCATCAAATATGTTTGCCGGGTCCTGTCAAAGGTTGAGATAAAACTCACATTTATAATCTTTTCAGACATAGATTTCCCCATAAAAAAGCGCCAGTCGCTTTAAGTACAAAAAGAAAAACTGCCCACCCGCAGGCAAAAGCAATAAACAGGTCTGTAAAGTTCATCATAATTTTCAAAACCATCATCATTGAAGCAAGGCACACCATTAAAACAGGCAATTGCCTGCACACACTTTTAAGCATAAACCTGCTTTCGTACACAGCAATCACTCCGACCATTGGAAAAACAGTCATAAAACCTTTTAGATGATTTTTCAAAAGCACCAGTGTAAAAATAACAACCAGAATAATCGGGATTTTTATAAGCAAAGGCAGGTCAGTCCTGTATGGTTTATCCTCTGCACATCCTGAAAAAATAGCAACAATCAGCGCAAATATTACAACAAAAAGTACAAAAACCCAGAAAGCCAGCTCGCTTTTCGGTAAAATTCTTGCGCCTGCTATTCCAAGAGCACAGTAAAGCAGAGCAAAAAGGATAATCAGTAAAACTATGTTGACCTTTGTATTATTATAAAAAAACCAGACGCCAAATGTGAAAATAGCAAGATTGACAAGTCCAGCAACATTTGTAGCGTCAATTACACGTCCAGTAGAAATTGTTGCAATTGTGAAAGGAAAAGGAAAAACAAGCACAAGCGACTTTTTTCTTGGATCAGAAACATATGCAAGAATTCCTGCCTGCACAGTAACGACAACAATGAGAATGATATCCCAGAAAGTAAAAGCCGAAAACATTTAGATACTAAATCAAACCTTCAAGGAGTTTTTCTGCGTTTCTGTGAAAGATATTGTGGGCATCCTGATCAGAAATACCTGAATCAATAACTGCGCCAATGTAATAATGATGGTTAAACCATGGCCAGTCAGTCCCAAAAACTATCTGTTTTGAACCGCAGGCATCCATTATTTGTTCAAGCCCGCCCCTGTCATCGACAACTGCGCAAAGCTCAGCATAAACATTTGGAAAGTCCTTCATTAACTGAATCGTTTCGTCCCAGGCGCCATGACAGGAATGCCCCATAAGTATCTTTGCGCCAGGGTATTTCTCAGCAACAATCCTTACCTGTTCAGGACCATCAAACTGGCTTCCGCCCCAGGTATGCAAAAGCACAATAAGTCCTTTTTTATCGGCATATTTCCATGCAGGAGAATAATTTTCGTGAGAGACTGGCTTTTGATGATAATCTGAAAGCAGCTTAAAACCAACAAAGACATCCCTGTATTTCTCAAAATCCTCAACATCTTTTTCAATGATTTCAGGATAATTTGGATTAAGCCCGCAGTAAGCCCGGAGCTTATCAGGAAGTTGTCTCACCACTTCAATATTTGCTCTGTTTCCTATGTCAGGGGAAAAAAGCGTCCAGTGAGAGCAAAAAATAAGCATCTTAATCCCTGCTCTTTCAAGCCTTGATTTTGTTATCTCAGGATTAAAATCCCCGAACGGGAGATAAATTCTGTTAAAAGAACCCATATGCGCGTGCATATCATATACAGGACACTCCTTAACCCTGCCATTTTCAAGAAATTTTTCCCATAAAGAGTTCATAATTTTTCCTTTTTGAGAATTCTTTCGAGATTTTTTGACGCAATGTTTATTTTATCCTGCTGTGAGATATCGGCATGAACAAGCTGAAGAATTGACGCCTTTGGATACCTTACAGGAAAACCCGTCCCAAAAATAATCCTTTCAGAACCAAATCTCTTTACAGTTGCTTCCACACCGCCCTCTTCAAGCGAAAGCTGGCTCGATTCAAGATAGAAGTTTTCAAACTTTTCAAGCAAAGGCCAGGTGTATCTGTCAACCCCCCATATTCCTATATCACACAAAACGCAGGTAAGACGCGGGAAATCTCTCATCAACCTGTATAAAGAGTCCCATGAAATACAACTTCTTCCCATTGTAAGAAACAGAGGGATATTTCTTTCTGAAATCTGCTGGAAAAAATCTCCAAAAGTTACTGCGTCCATTACAAACCTGTGCCAGTCAGGGAAAACATTCAGGCACACTATTTTGTTTTCCTTCATCTGCTTGAAAAAATCTTCTGTGATAATCTCCTGTGTCTGCGGCGGAAGAATTGTCCAGCAACCATAAAAACGGTCTGATTTTGAAATTTCTTCAGCAAGAATTCTGTTACCTTCAACCGGGCTGCCTTCATACTGAAAAATATGCCAGACAATTGCTCTCGAAATTCCCTGTTTATCCATTTCCTCAAGCAGTCCTTCGGAATTGTTTACTGCGCCAAACATTCCATTGTGAGGTCTTCCAATAAAAACATTTGCATCAAAAAATTCTATTTTTTCCATAATGAGCCCTTTTTTATTTTAATCTGCTTGCTGCCTCCTTGCATGCTTTGATTCTCTCCTTGATTTCCTTTGCCTTCCAGTCAGGGTTAACTGAAATAAAAACAGTTCTTCCAAGATTTTCGATTGATTTCGGATACATCTGTTTTGCATAATCTTTCCTCAGGTTTGCATTTTGCGGGATATTGTAAGGATTCATTGCAGGATGGCCGGCAATTCTTTTGTTTACAATTGGCTCCCAGTCAAACCAGACATGTTTTCTGCTATCAATGGGTCTCCAGCCACCTACACCCTCTGATTGAGCAAATTCAAGCGCTTTTTCAGGTGTTTCAAACCTGAATGCAACAACAACTCCGCAATCACCTTCAATGTCGTTAGACCTTGCAAAACCAATCCCATCAACTCCTGACAGCTGCTCCATAAAGACCTTTTTTATCCTTCTTAAATCCTTCAGTATCCCTTCAAGCCGCTCAAGCTGCACATTCATAATTGCGCCCATTATTTCGCTTGCCCTGAATTGCAGTCCGAGAAATATGGGGATAGTAAAATCTCCTGCATACGGCCTGAATGCGGTGCCGCTATCGTGAAATATTGAAGCGCGCTCATAAATCATTCTGTCATTTGTAACAAAACCACCTCCTTCTCCGCAGCCTATAATTTTGAATACATTAAAACTGTACGCTCCCGCATCTGCCCAGCTGCCAAGTTTTTTCCCTTTAAAACTGCCGCCGACTGCCTGGCAGGCATCTTCAATTACTTTCAGATTGTGTTTCTTTGCAATTGCGCAAATTTTTTCCATATCAGCCGGCATTCCAACCATATGAACAGGAATTATTGCCTTGGTGTTAGGACCTATTTTCTTCTCAAGGTCATCAGGATCCATTGTGCAGGAATCATCAACCTCGACAAGAACTGGAATTGCTCCGACTGCCAGAACTGCGCTCGCAGTTGCCATAAATGTATAGGTTGGTATAAGCACCTCGTCTCCTGGGCCGATGCCCAGACCAACAAGAGAGCACATAAGCGCGGCTGTTCCCCCGCCAGACATTAAAAGCGCATACTGTGTACCGATGTATTTTGCCCAGGCCTGTTCAAACCTTACAACCTCACCAAGATGACCTGTAGAAGGATCCCCAACCCTGAAAAGTTGTTTTGCTTTAAAGACCTTTTTTAATTCTTTTACCTCCTGTTCTCCCATTCTGTACATAAAATCCTCCGTTTATCTGCCAAGAATTTTGTTTGTTATGTAATAGTCGATCTCTTCATAGTCCTGACTGGCTCTCAATTGCTCCAGCTTATTTTCATCAAGAGATCTCACAATATCAACAAGAGCAAGGAAAATCTGCCTGCTGTACTGAAGATGCTTATATGAAACCGCTTTCTTCTGTGTCCTTAAAACCTTTACATCAAGCCCGACATATTCGCCATTTCTTCCATACTTGTATTTTTCAAGAAGATAAACCTGAGATAGAGCCCTTTTCGGATTAACAACCCCGAATGTTCTGTCTTCATCAAATTTCAAACCATTCTGGTCATTGAGGTGAATTCCCCAGAGTTTTCCAAATGAAAGAGCAAAACCCATCTCATCAGATGGTTCAAGACCTGCAAGAATTGTATGAGCCGTTTCAATCAGAACTCCAACCCTTTCAGGATCTATTGTTCTTGAGGCAAGCGCAAGAAAATGGCCTGTTGTCGGGCAGAAACTTGCGTCCATCGGTTCATTTGGCTTCATCTCGCCAAGAATTCTTATGTTTTTATCGTAATCAAGGACCGAGTTAAGATACTCAACAAACCTGTCAATGGCTAATTTTGCGTCTTTGGCTTCCCTTGTGTAAGAACCTTCTCTTGCAGGCCAGAGCACCAGGTTTTTTGCGCCAATAAGATTAGCGATATCAATCGCCTTTTTTGTTCTTTCAACCGCGTATTTTCTTGCTTCGAGATTGTTTGAGGTAAAAGTTCCATCAACTGTTAATGGATGTTCCCAGATCCTTGGCGCCACAAACTCTGCGGCAAGATTTTTGTCATCAAGTTTTTTCTTAATCTCTTTAACTTTTTTTTCAATCTCAGAAGCAGAAAGGTTTACATCAACTATATCGTCATCGTGAAACTGTATCGCGTCAAACTTCAGATTAAATGCGATATCAAGCTTTTCATCAAAAGAAAATTCTTCTCTAACAGGCGGACCAAAAGGATCTGCACCAGTATGAATGTTCCATGGACCAAAAGAAAACCTGTATCCCTTTTCCATAGGAATCCTCCATTGAAATTTATGGCATTTATTATACAGAAATTCAAACCTTGATTCAAGGCTATTTTTTTTCAACAAATCTATCGTAGTATTTTACAATTTCTTCTGGCACATCAGGAATGTCCATTGGTTTGCCGTTGTTTCTCAATGACATTGTAGCCATATAACCTGCTGCAACGCTGTTTCTTGCTTCAACAGGCGAAATTCTAATCGGCTCATCGTCCCTTACAAATCTTAAGAATTCATCAACAATTGATGGGTCTGCTCCGCCATGAGAACCTGAAACCGGCGGAATGAAGTATTGAATGTCTCCATAGTGATTATAAGTGGTCCTCTGATACCATACCTTTATCACCGCATTTCCCGGGCTATCTCCAAAATTTTCAATCCTTCCGTGCGTTCCAATTATCGTGTAGTTTCTCCAGGCATCAGGCGTGTAATGGCACTGCTGATATGAACAGAAAACCCCATTGTCAAGCTCCATCAGCATCATGCTTATATCCTCAACATCAATAATCGGGTTGAGCTGTTTCTGGGTTAATGGCGGCCAGTTTTCCATTCTAAAGGATGCGTCGCCTCTTTCTGTTGGTGCGTGCCTGTCCTTAATCTTGTCGTACAAAGTCAATCCACCGAAAGCGACAACCCTCTTTGAATATCCCCTGCAGAGCCAGTGCAAAACATCTATATCATGCGCTGCCTTTTGAAGCAAAAGCCCTGTAGTTTTTGATCTTTCTGCGTGCCAGTCCTTGAAATAGGCGTCTCCGCCATATGCAACAAAATGCCTGCACCAGCCTGCTTTTACTTCGCCAATAATTCCTGAATCGATAAGTTGCTTCATCTTCAAAATAACTGCCATATGCCGCATGTTATGGCCAACATAGAGCTTCACCTTTTTTTCTTTCGCCTTCTGTAAAACCCTGTCGCAACCATCTATGGTAATGGTCATTGGCTTTTCAAGATAGACTGCTTTTCCTGCTTCTATCGCAGCAAGAGCATGTTCTTCGTGAAGGAAATCAGGAGTTGTAATAAAAACAGCATCTATCTCTTTGATATCCAGAAGCTCCCTGTAATCAGCGCTGACAAATGCTTCAGGAAATTTTTCCTTGAACTCCCTGAGAACCTTTGTGTTTGTATCAGCACCTGCAACAAGCTCAGATCCCTGTTCTGGTTTGTGGGCAAGATAGGCGAGCCGTCCCCTTCCGCCAGCGCCAATAACCCCTATCTTCAGACATTTCTTTTTCATTTTTCGCTCCGCATGAGAATTTTAATAAAATTTTTCACAGTATCTCTGCGGGCATTCATTAACATCATCGAGAAAATTCCAGAAAAGTCAGATCTGCATTAATCTATAACTTTTATGGTTGATTGTCAAACTACGCGACTCTGCAATAGATCTCACCATTTTCTCCTTATGAAAGAAGGGAGAAATTCTATGAAAAAAACCAAATAAAAAAGCCCCCAGTTGAAAAACAGGGGGCTAAAAGTGTTCAGTCTTTTATGGCACGAAGATATTTCCTCTTACAAATGCATTTTCATTAAGAGACCGAACACTGCCGTCAACAAAAAGCGTATTTAGAAACTTCCAGTTAAGATGCCTTCCATAAGCATACCCTGGGTTCGGATTAAAGGTGCTTGACCATATCCAGGTTGGCTCATGTCTCTGACCATAAGGACTCTCACAAAATAGCATTGTGGTGGATGGCCTTCTTATTTTTGACAACCTCTGATATTGCGGCTGACCAAGGTAATAATTATACCCATAATCAGCAATGTAGTATGTTACCCTGGGCTGCTTTGTATCAGGACAGGCAACAATTCCTCCTGAGCGTAACAGGACACTGGTATCTGCTGTTCCGTTATAAATCATATAACCCTGCGCATATCCATTTTCAACAAGAATCCTAAGGAAAGTTGTCGCCCTGCGGTTCCCCATATCAGCTGTCCATCCCCAAACAGTTGGTCCCCAGAAGTAGTCATTATAATCATTCAAATACATATTGACAGCCAATCCAAGCTGCTTCAGGTTGCTTATACAAACAGATTGTCTTGCCCTTGTCCTTGCATAATCAAGCGCAGGAAGAATAGACGCTGCAAGTATCGCTATGATTGCGATTACTACAAGCAGTTCGATCAGGGTAAATCCATCTTTTCTTTTCATTTTGATCACCTCCTAATCGTCAAGGCGTGAAAGCGACCAGAACCCGCCACAGTATAATCCACCCCCGCCCATGGCAAGTGTCTTGCACGCCTCAGAAACAAACTTTTCAAAAGGAACCCATTCAATATGATAGTCATAAAACAACACATTTGAACCATTGTTATGCCTGCCAAGCATATTAACACGATAGGATTCAAGAGCTGCCCAATTTCCTGCTCGAGCATAGTTTCTAAATGGTTCAGTATAAAGCGAGTTCGTATTGCATTCAATAACATAAACATAATTTGAAGGCATTGGCTCTGGAACATACTCAATCTCCGGAGCATTGTAGTTATCATAGGTGCAACCGTAGCTTTTCAAACCATTTTGACGTGTAAATGTTTGTTTGCGAGCATCAGAAGGACACTTAAAAATGCTCCAGTTTTTCACATAACCTGTGTCATACAATGTCTCGAGAAAGGCCCAGTTATAACCAGTGCTTTGAACTCTGTAGCCATAATTGTCATGATACATTGCGAGGGCAGTTCCAATCTGTTTCAGGTTGTTCATACAAACTGCTGCTCTTGCTCTTTCCCTCGCCTTGCTCAACGCAGGTAAGAGCATTGCCGCAAGTATCGCTATGATTGCGATTACTACAAGCAGTTCGATTAGGGTAAATCCTTTCCTTTTCATATCACACCCCCTTTTTTCATTTATTTTACTCTGAACTTTAACAATCATCGCAATCACCTCCTTTTGTTCTAATTTCATCAATCGTTGTATATTAGCACAATCCAGTTAACACTGCAAATAAATATTCTTCGACACTCAAAATTGTTATAAAGAATAAAAATGAATTTGTCAAGACCCAGAGAATTTTTGGCATAATATCAAAAAGGAAGGCAGAATGGGATTTTGAAAATTTTCCGGTTCCTATTTGCGAAAAATGGTTAAAGATAAAACCCGAGTGCAGTGTACAAAAATTAAAAATGAACTTCAATCGTTATCTTGTCAGTATATTTTTCAATCACGATTGTCTCTCTGTCGATCTTACATTTTGCGCCCCTGACTTCCCTTATCAGTTTTTTCTCGGGATGCGGTATCCTCAACATAATTTTTTCCGGTTTTCTTTCACAGGAGACTTTTGCGCAGATTCTATTATTTTTCAGGTCTGAAAAAACAGAAAAAGACACATTGCCAAAATAAGTTGAAAGATTTTCTATTCTTATTGTATTGCCATCTTCAAGCCATCTCCTCGGAACACCGGGCAAAAGAAACAGGGTTTTGTCCTGTTCTATGCAGAGCATCCATCTTGTTTCCATCAAAAACCATGCCTCTTCG
>JAMWBX010000010.1 GCA_023818725.1 Candidatus Omnitrophota bacterium | reverse complement strand
CCTAAAACTTTTTCACCTTCAGAAGGAAATGGGATCCTGCCGTCTTTTTCTGCCTGTTCAATTGAACTATAAACTGTGAATCCGAATATGGAAGGATGTCCCTGCGCAAGAAAATTCTTAACACTCTGAAGAATTTCAGGTAAACGCACTCCTTTCCCATCATGCCTGAAATAAGAAATTGTTTGATAATTGGACGCAAAAGCATAACAGAATGCTGGCGGTTCCAGGTCAAAACCCTTCTCATCATCTGTATAAGGCCAGTATTCCTCAGGCGGAACACCAAAAAGGACTAATGCTGCCATTGTTGTTCTTAAAAATGCGCCTGTATCTCCTTTTGCTTTCATCAGGTTTCGGGTTACCTTGTAGAGAAAAAGTCTGGAAGCGTCTATATGTTTCCCAAAACACTTTCTCTCATAATATTCCACAAGTCCAGTCCCTGCGTTGGCAGTACAAGAACCCAATCTACCCTGATCTTCCACGGGTGAACACCACAACCTCAAATCAACGCTTTCTGGAATATCGAACCTTGCCCTTTTTGTTCCGAGAATAGATTTTATCTTATCAGTACCTGAGGTATAATCCCTGAAATCAGGTAGATCTGGAATCCACCCGAACGAAGAATTTGCCATTTTTCCTCCTTGCTTTAGATTCTTTTCCCAAATATCATTATATCATCTACGGCTTTTATTTCTGTATGTTGAAATCGAGTATTATGCTAAAATATGCCGTCTGAAAAGGAGACTGAATTGCAAGAAAAATTAGCTATCAATGGCGGAAAACCAGTAAGAGAAAAGCCATTTCCGATGCGAAAGCCATATGGAAAACAGGAGATTAATGAAGTGATAAGCGCGTTGAAATCTCAATGCCTTTTTCGATATGGCGGAAATAAGGTTCTGAAACTGGAAAAAAGATTTGCCCAGCTTTACAATGTTAAGTATGCGGTCGCTTCTACCTCTGGAACAGCCGCCCTGCATATCGCTATTGGAGCTTTGAATCCAGACCCTGGCGATGAAATTATCACATCTCCTGTAACTGACCTGGGAACAATTATTGGAATTCTTTATCAAAACGCAATTCCTGTATTTGCTGATATTAATCCAGAAACCTACAATATCGACCCGGCGGACATTGAGAGAAAAATCACAAAAAGAACAAAGGCAATTATACCTGTCCACCTCTTTGGCAATCCTTGTGATATGGACAAAATTATGAAAATCGCAAGAAAACATCAACTTCTTGTTATTGAAGATTGCTGTCAGGCGTATTTTACCCCATATAAAGGAAAATTTGCTGGCACAATTGGAGATATTGGGTGTTTTTCTATGCAACAGAGCAAACACCTGACAACCGGAGACGGTGGCATCACCATAACAAACAATAAAGATTTTGCAGAAAGAATGTCGTTTTTTGCTGATAAGGGCTGGGCAAGAACAGGATTTGGACCAAGGGCATATCTTTTTCTGGCTCCAAATTATAGAATGAATGAATTGACTGGAGCAGTTGCTCTTGCTCAATTGAAAAAAGTAAAAAAGATTGTTGAAAAAAGAAGATTACTTGGAGATTTGCTTACAGAGAAGATAAAGGACATCAAAGGGATATGTCCAGCAGCAGTTACTCCTGGCGCAAAACATTCTTATTGGACCTATCCCTTAAGAATACTGGATTATGATCCGATAAGATTCAATAAAGCCCTTAATGCCGAAGGAATCCCCTGTTATGTAGGTTATATAGGAAAACCAATATTTTTGTGCGCAGAATCTCTCTGGAACAAAAAAACCTATGGAAATTCTCACTGTCCTTTTGATTGCCACAGGTACAGTAAAAAAATTCAATATAAACAGGGTGATTGTCCTGTAACAGAGAAAATGCTACCCAGGTTAATCACAATTCCAATACACGAGAATTTTTCTAAAAAAGATATAGAAGATATAAGTAAGGCCATAAGAAAAGTAGCTGAAAACCTGTTATGAAAAAATTTATTGCCGGGTTTGGGCAAGTTGATATTACGCCTCCTTTGAATATACCCTATCTCGGATTTTATCCAAAAAGGCATAATTTCTTCAAAGGTATTCATGACCCTCTTTATGTCAGAACTCTTTATATCTCTGACGGAGATACAAAAGCAATCATAGTATGTGCTGATGCCATAGGGTTTTCTAATTCTCTATGTCCAGAAAAAAATTTTATCAGTAAGATGAGAAAAAAAATCTCGATGGCAACCGGCGTGAAAGAAAAAAATATTATGGTTACTGCAAACCATATCCATTCTGCGCCAGAAACCCTTGATTTCAGACCTTTAAGAAAACATCCAGGTGCAAAGCAATATTTACAAAACCTTCTCGAAAAAATTTCTTCTTCAGCCGAAATAGCGGTCAAAGATGCTTTTCCTGCATGTTTAATGGCTGGTAAGGGCAGGGTGGAAAATATTTCCCGTAATAGAACAAGAGATGATTGTCTTGATAATGAACTTATACTTCTGGTTTTTCAATCAGAGGATGAAAGGAAAATATTTATAGTAAATTTTCCCTGTCATCCGGTTATTGTTCAGGCGCAGGATATGGTTTCAGCGGATTTTGTTGGAGTTTTGTGTAAGAAAATTCCCGAGATAATAGATAGAACCACAGGTTGCATTTTTCTTCAGGCCGCCTGCGGGGATATTAATCCTGTTAAAAATGCCACAGGTTCTTTTTCTGATGTTTATTTTACAGCAATGGCTTTGGCTGGCGAAGTAATTAAAACATTTTATCAGATGCAACTAACCGGCTATGTCTTACAGCCTGTTGATGTGAAAGTTATTTCAAAAAAGGTTTTGTTTCCTTCTCGAAGGTTGCCGGATAAAGAAGAAATAAAGGTTCTTGAAAAAAAGGCAAGACATGGCGATGGCTATGCAGAAGAAGTTTTATGGAGAGTTAAAGAAGGCAATAAACCTTTCGAAGGAGAAATCCAGATTATAAAAGCAGGTAATGTAATTCTGGTGGGCATTCCCGGAGAACCTTTCGCCAAACTGGGTAAAGAGATTAAGAAAATAAGCGAACCATTTCTGGGAATTCCTGTCGGTTATGCAAATGGTTATCTTGGATACATCGCTCCTGACAAGGTATGGAAAACCCCTGTATACGAGGTAGAGTGCGGGCCCTGGTCAAAAATAGGTCCAGAAGGTTATTCCTTGATTATTGAAAATTTTAAAAAATTAAAAACCAGAATCTGATGATTCAGGTGGTTGAATAACGATTGTGATATAACAAAATGCGCAAAGAAATTCTTAAATGCTGACATCGAAGCCAACTCTATATTGAACATATAAAGTTTAGATAGAAAAGGGAGAAAAATGAATAAAGTCTTATGCGGTCTTATTATAACAGGAATGATGACAGTATTTTTGCCTCTATTGAAATCAGAAGATATCCGGAATCTCATTCAGAATTATCAACTGCGCAGTTCAAATAATAATATTCCTGATGGATGGAGCTGGTTTCTTGACAGAACTGTGATTCGCGTCATTCCAGATACTGAAACAAATATTGTTGAAATTTCAGAAGATACAGATAAGTATGTTTTTTCCATATCCAACTTTGTAAGAATCGATGGCTTCAAAACCTACAAACTATCCGTGGAGATAAAGGTCGAAAACATATCAAAAAACGCAGCGGTTTATTACTACTGGACAGATGCGAATGGAAAAGAGATTACAAAAGAAAGATTCCTGACAAAACTCTCAGGGACAAAGGACTGGGAAAAGAAAGAACAAATCATCTCACCAGAAAATCCATCCGAAATAAAAGGAATAAGAATAATTCTGGCTGTATATGGGGTTAAAGGCGGCGCGGGAAAGGCGTGGTTCAGAAATCCATGTTTAACTGAAGCAGAGCCGGAGAAAAAAAAACTTCAATAGAAGCTCCTTATAACCGCGCATTTTTAAAGTCAGGACTTTCTGGAACACTTACCTGGAAAGAAAAAGACCAGCCATACTACATCGAACGAAATACCGCAGGATACTTAGCCTTTCATTCAAACGAATTCTTGTATAGAAAGCCATGCACATTAAAAATAGATGTACCTGAAGATGTTGAAATAGAGGTGTATCTTTATAAAATATCTGATGGAAAATGTATTTTTCTAAAACCCGTTGAAACAAAAGTCACAGAAGGAAAACAGCAGTTTACAATAAATGTGCCAGATGGAATTTCATGGCCTGCATGGGGAAATAGCATCTTTTTGCGAGCCGGGAAAAATGCGCCTGAAAATTTCTATATAAATATTAAAATTACAGGAGATACTCAAGAAATTCTCGCAGACTTGTCTGTCCCCATAGTAGTTTTGCCAGAAGTAAAAGATTTGAAACTACCTGAAAGTATTGGTCTTTTCACCTGGTATTCTTATCCACTTGCAAGAATTGACTTAAACCGAGATTCCGGAAAATTACCTTTAGCAATGCTTGAAAACTGGAAAAACACTGGATTTTGCGGAGGCGACAGGCTTCCTTACGCCAGTGGAATTAACTGGCAGATAATAAGAGACCTTACAAGCGTTTTTACATATTATCCAGAGCTATATAAGGCAGAACCAGGAGAACAAAAGCCACCATTTGCCATAACCGCAGCAGGTGTTGTATGGGAAAGATATTTTTGTTCGTCAGCAATGGCTGAAATGGGCGAAAAAATCTATAAAAGAAACCTTGAACGTTTCCTGGAAAAAGATCCATCAATAAAAGACAAAAATGTATGGGGGGTTATAGATTATGAGCCATACGCGCCAATTGAGGGATGGGTAACAAAAACATGTTTTTGTCCGGTATGCGTAAAAAATTTCGCCAGTTTTTCAAACATCAAGGATGAAAACCTGGATCCGAAAACAATTCTTACCAAATATCAGAATGAATGGGTAAAATTTCGTTGCTGGCAGAGATCGCAGGAAGTTTTAGCGATGTCTAAGGCTTTTCATTCAATCAACCCTGAAGGTAAATTTCTGCTTGCCTCAATGCCAATGCCTGAAAAAACAGCGGACCAACAGTATTTCAAAGAATACGGTATTGATTTGAGATTTTACGATGATTTCATAGATATACATTATCCAATGTGTTACGAAGACGGACTTGATTTCTTCCAGAGAGTTGAACGTTCAGTAAGAGAATTGAAAAAAGAAGTAATTCCCATCATAGGTAATTACAATAAACTGATGACGCCATCTCGCGTTGGAATTCAAACTCTTGCCTGCGGAATGCTGGGTTGTAAAAGAATCTGTTACTGGACAGGCCTGAATATGACAGATGGCGCAATGATGATAAACATCAAGGAAGCAATGAAAAAACTTGCTAAAATTGAGCCGTATATTGTCAAAGGACAGATTGTAGAAGATGAGGTTAATGTTACTGGCGGATTTGGAGCAGAAGGATATCTGTATAGCATAGTCAGGAAATTAGCAAATAAATACTGTGTTTTGCTTGTTAACAATAATCCAAACGAATCCTGTTACGCGCGTATTTCTGTAAAACAGCCAAAAAAAGGAAATTATTCAGTAGTCAATGCCATAGATGGCCTTCTCTGGTCGGTTGATGGAGCAAAAAAGACTTTTACAGAAAAAGAACTGGAAAAAGGTTTAGCAGTCAAGATAGAACCCCTTTCAGATGTGTTGGTTGAGATAATTCCAAAAAACCTTTCGAAAAGCGCAATAATCAAATACAACACAAATTCAATCTCTGAAGAAGAAAGAATAAAACAATCTTTTTATTCATCGAAAATGGAGTGGAAATCTCACTATGATATGTCTGCTGGATTAAAAAAGATCGAGGGTAAAGACTTTTATGCGATAGAAACCCCGGCTCAAAGATTGTTGATAGATACAAATGATTCAGGTGTCGTAAGATGGGAAAAGAAAAATAAAGACGAATGGATTCAAATAGGATCTGCCATTTGCCGGGATGTCTTTGTGTATCCGATAACAATGTGGCTCACTGATAAAAAGATTGATCTGTCCGGCGTAGAGTTTACTCAGAATGCGGTAAAGATATCTTTTTCATATAATGTAAGGGAAGAACCATTTTCAGGGCTTGTGATCAAGAAAACATACATTGTGGAGAAAAATAACCCAAAAATTTCAGTTAACATCACAATAGTTCAAGGCATTGGATTTCGGCCATTTGCGTATCGTTCGCACCATATTGTCAACGCAGGAATTAAAACATCAGAGTCCAAGGGAACACCATATTCAAATAGCATCGAGTATCTAATTCCTGACAGCGAAAAAATCATTAAGGACGATAATTTCAAAGATTTTTCAACCATGTATGTTAGAGCAAACGCAATTTTTCCTGACAGCGAACCTTTTCTAAAAAAAGAGGTTTCACAGATTAAGAGCTTTGATGGCAACTGGTGTGCTTTAAGAAATAAGATAACTGGTGAAATTGTTAAGGCAACCTTTGATTCAAGGGTATGTGAACTCTTTTTATGGAGGTCAGGTTCTCTTGCAACGCTTGAATGGATTTATCAATCCCCGTACTTGCAAAACGACCCGCATCTTGCCACAACATGGATAGCCGAATACATTCTGGAGTACGACAAATCATTTTAGAAAAAAACAAAATCATCCGGTACCTGAGAATACCAGCTTATGTATGTTGAATTTCTCGGGAAATGGTAAAAGGAAGAATTTACTTCCACTGTTTTGAAATGCAGTGAGTAAAACTTAAGATAATCTTTTGAAGAAAGGTCCTCAGGATAGAATATCTTCTGCCACAAGCGGTAATTCCAGCCACTGGTGCCAATGTAAACTTTACCTTCACTCATAAAGCTCTTTGAGCAGAATCCTGCGAATTCTCAATGTATCAAGTGGAATTTTGCTTGTTGCGCCTCCCGCGCAGTACGAAATCAGTACGGCATCGTCTGTAAAATGAATCGCAGGATAACAAAAACCATGCTCCGGAGAATCTTCAAGAAGCTTATGATACTTCCATGTTTTTCCTTCATCCTGGCTTATTGCGCAAACAAGGGGCGTTCTTCCCCAGGAAATCGGCTCTGGCTTTTTTGTTTCAAATATCCTGCTGTGATCATTCCATACCGCAAAAAGATCTCCTGTTGACGGAATTCTCTTAATCTGCATTGGACTGCTGGGCGTCACAAACTGAGATGGTACAGGTTCAATCCAGGTCTGGCCAAGGTCATCGCTGAATGACTCCCACTGCCTTCCTTCTGCACCAGGCCTTGTCCAGGACCATAATCTTTTGTCCTTCAACTCAATGACTCCTGGTTCCTGTAGTCCATGGCCTGAAGGAAAACACCTGTAATAATTTGTAAGGGACTCACACCATCGGGTTCCGCCATCATCGCTGAAAAAGAAAAGAATTATTCCAGGAGAAGCAAGGAAACTTTTTGGTTCTTCGCCCGGCATAACAGCAGATGGTCCCCTGTACCTGTGAAGCGCGGCAGGAACAATAATGCGGCCACATTTCAGCTGAATCATTCTGTCATTATTTACAACATAATAGCCAGGCTCACACGCTATTGAAACAGGTTCAGAAAGGGTTTCAAGTTCATCATCGCTTGTGCGGAAATACGGCATACAGGATTTTCTTCCATCCTTGCGAAGGTAAAGAATTGCTATTTTGCCATTCTGAAGCCTTAATAAGGACACACTCATCACATTTGTTGTTCCTTCTTTCTGTATCAGGATACTATCTTGGTCCGACCAAGTTCTTCCACCATCGTCAGAATATCTTGCAGCAATTACTGCCTCGCCAAAATCAGAATGGGAAGAGGTAAATCTTGACCAGGCAAAAATAATTCTTCCCGACTTCAAAGTAATAAAACTACCCTCACTATGCCTTGAATGTTTCTGTGTTGGGTCAAGTTGAAGTACGATTTCTCCTGGTTTAATCCTGTTTTCCATAAACTTTTTCCTATCAGAGTTCCCTGTCGAAACTCCTGTATTGCAGCGCCTCCGAAATATGGCTCAAATTAATTTGTTCTGATTCTTCAAGGTCTGCTATGGTTCTTGCAACCTTGATAACCCTGTCATAACCCCTTGCTGAAAGGTGCATCTGTTCAAGAGCGCGCTGAAGAAAATTCTTGCACTCGTCGTCAAGTACGCAAAATTGTTTCAAATGTTTCGTATTCATATGACCATTGCAAAAAATACCAGTGCCTTTGAATCTTTCAATCTGTATCTTTCTGCTTTTTTCAATTCTTTTACGAATGCTTTCAGAATCTTCGCAAATCTGATCTGACACGAGTTGTTTTGAACCAAGCGCTGAAACTTCTATATGAATATCTATTCTGTCAAGAAGAGGCCCTGATATCTTTTTTCTGTACTTAATGATCTGCGCCGTAGTGCATCTGCAGGCCATACGGCTGTCGCCATAATAACCGCAGGGGCATGGATTCATCGCTGCAACAAGGAAAAATCTCGACGGGAATTCTATTTTCCCTTTTGCCCTTGAAATAACAACCTTTCCATCCTCCATTGGTTGACGAAGTGCTTCAAGAACATCCCTGTGAAATTCAGGAATCTCATCAAGAAACAAAACGCCATTGTGGGCGAGAGATATTTCACCTGGCTTTGGTATTGCTCCACCACCAATAAGAGCGATATCAGAAATCGTATGATGAGGCTGTCTAAATGGTCTTACTGAAACAATGCCGCCGTCAAGAGTTCCAGCAACACTGTGGATCTTTGTTATTTCTATAGCTTCTTCAATCTCAAGAGAAGGAAATATGGTCGGAATTCTCTTTGCAATCATGCTCTTTCCGGCGCCAGGAGGGCCTATCATTAAGATATTGTGTCCACCAGCAACAGCAACCTCAATTGCCCTTCTTGCTAAAGACTGCCCTTTTACTTCCCTGAAGTCAACTTCATACTTGCTGTATTGTGCAAAAAGTTTTTCTCTATCACACTTAAATGGCCGGATTTCCTTTTTCCCTAAAAGAAAATCAATACATTCCTTCAAGCTGCCAACTGGATAAACATCAATGCCAACAACTGAAGCCTCAAGAGCATTTGAGAAAGGAACTACAAACTTACCCCTTTTGCTTTTCACAAAGATTGCCATGGGAAGGACTCCGCTCACTGGCCTGACTGAACCATCAAGAGCAAGTTCGCCGACAAAATAAAAATCATCAAAAACCTGCAGTGGAATAACCTGTTTTGCCGCAAGTATTCCAAGAGCTATTGGCACATCAAAACAGGACCCTTCCTTTCTCAGGTCCGCAGGCGCAAGGTTTATTGTAATTTTTGATTGGGGAAAGTCAAAACCTGAATTTTTTATGGCTGGTTTTATTCTGTCCTTGCTTTCTTTGACTGCTTGATCAGGAAGTCCAACAATTGAAATGCCGGGAATACCCCTGGAAATGTCTACTTCAACACTTACAGGATGTCCTTCTATGCCCCAGACAGCAACCGACTGAACCTTTGAAAGCATCAATCATTCCACTGGAATTATTTCACAGTGCCAGCTATTATTCTGTTTTGTTACTGAAACGACCTCGAACCTAAAAGAAAAATCATCCAACCTTTCTTTTTGAATATACTGGTTTGCGACGCTTGCAATTCTGAAAAGTTTTCTTTCATCAACCGCTTCTGCGGGAGAGCCGAATTCATTAGATAATCTCGTTTTTACTTCGACAAAGACAATGCACTTTTTTTTCTGTGCGACTATGTCAATCTCTCCGTATTTTGTCCTGTAATTCCTGTCAAGTATTCTATATCCGTTTGCCTTTAAAAATCTTACCGCGATTTCCTCGCCCTCTGAACCCTTTTCTTTGGCACTTCCCATCTTTATGTCTTTTTCTTTCTCAGGTAATACATCTTTGCCCTTGGTGCAAGACGATTATCTTTTCTGGACCTGAGTACTTTTATCTGTACAATATTTGGAGAATAAACAGGAAAAATTCTTTCCACTCCCTCTCCATAGGAAATCTTTCTAACCGTAAATGTCTCTCTTAAACCCGTTCCTTTTTTTGCGATGCAGGTACCGGTAAAAACCTGAGTGCGAGTTTTTTCTCCCTCCTGAACCTTTATGTGAACTTCCAGTTCATCACCGGGATAGAATTCAGGAATCTCTTTGTTGGGTTTTAATTCTGATTCAATCGCTGCTATTTTCGGATGCATCTTTACCTCCTTTTTTCTTAAGGTATCTTGCGTAAAGGTCAGGCCTTCTTTGTTTTGTTCTTTCTGTTGCTTGTTTCAATCTCCATTCTTTAATCCTTTCGTGATTACCAGAAAGGAGCACACCGGGGACCTTCATACCTCTAAAATTTTCCGGCCTTGTATAGCAAGGCCAATCAAGCAAACAGTCAGAGAATGAGTCGAATTTAGGCGCTTCTTCAGGCAATACTCCTGGTAGCAATCTTACAATGCAATCAACAATTACCATCGCAGGCAACTCGCCTCCGGTCAGCACATAATCACCTATTGAAATTTCATAATCCACAATAGTTTTAACTCTTTCATCCACACCTTCATAATGACCGCATATAATGATGAGCCCTTTTGATTTTGAAAGCTCCTCAGCTTTTCTTTGAGTAAATATTTCTCCCTGCGGGCTGGTTAAAATTGTCAAAGAATCAGAATTAAACTTTTTAACATGTTCTACTGCAAGAAAGATTGGTTCGCATGCCAGAACCATTCCCTTTCCGCCTCCATATGGCGCATCATCAACCTTCTTATGCTTATCCCTTGAAAAATCTCTTAGGTTCCACAGATGCAATTCAATTATGCCTCTGGACCGAGCCCTTTTCACGATGCTCGTGTCAAGCGGGCTGAAAATCTCAGGAAAAATCGTAATGATGTCAATCCGCATTAAGCTGAGTTAGAAGACCTCTTTTCTTAAGAAAACTCTTTACTGTGGAAGAGGGTTGAGCCCCGAGCTTCAACCAGTGAATTGCTCTATCATCCTTTATTTCAAAAACAGGTGGCTCTCTTAATGGATCGTAATATCCAAGTATCTCAATAACATCCCCTCTTCCATCCTTTTCATCGCTTACAACTATCACCTTGTAG
>JAMWBX010000009.1 GCA_023818725.1 Candidatus Omnitrophota bacterium | reverse complement strand
AATGTTGGGTTTCTGATGGTTCTCTTAAGTGGCAGGTGATTGGTGGAAATAGATTGAAGGGTATTTGTGGATCGGGCCTGGTGGACATTGTCAGTGTATTGAAAGAACATAAAATTATCAACGATTCAGGTAGGTTTGAAGAGTTTTCAGAATCAGAACTGAAAAAGCATATGATAAACGGTGTTTTTGTTTTCGAACCAGGGCAGGAAAATTCAATATATCTTACCCAGAAGGATGTCAGGGAATTTCAGGCAGCCAAAGCGGCCATCAGAAGTGGAATAGAAATTTTAATGAGAATAAAAGGGGTAAAGTTAGAAGACATAGAAAACGTTTATCTTGCTGGAGCGCTTGGAAATTTCGTCAATCTGGAAAACATCAAGAAGATTAAGATGTTGCCTGATTTCCCAGCAGAGAAAATTGTTCCTTCAGGTAACACTTCTCTTTCCTCCACACTTCTATTTTTGTGTAATTCTGACTTGAAGAAAGAACTCCTAGAGATTGCAGAAAAAACAAAGATCGTAGAATTATCACTATATCCTGATTTTCAGAGTGTTTTTGCTGAATCCCTTTTCTTTTGAATATGGAAAAAATTGAGGGATTGGTCTCCATTGCAATAGATATACCAGCAAGAAAATTGTTCACATATAAAAGTACGATTGGTCTTTTACCCGGACAAAGGGTCAAGGTTCCTTTTCATAATAGAAAAGTTACTGGCTGGGTTGTTGGCCCTGGTCTAACCGGGAATTTCAGATATAAGGACGTGCTTAAACTGTATGATGATTTTCCACTTATTAATGAATATCTTCTTCACCTTGCACAGCGTATGTCAGAAAACTATTTTTCATCTTTTGGAAGTGTTCTTGCCGCAATAGGTAAGGGCCTTGCACTTAAGAAAATGATTCCTGAACATGAAGAACTCAAAGAACCAGCCACTGTTTCTTTTAATGAAAAAATGCTGCCACAGACTGTTTTTGAGGCAATGAATGCGCATTCCAGAAAGATATGCGTTGTGAAATTTTCAACTCCTGAAAAAAAGAAAAATTTCTTCCTTCAGGTACCACTAACATGTAATGGTTCATGTCTGATGGTTTTTAGCAATCAGACAGATGTTAACCGATATTATGAGATCTTGCAACCAGTTTATGGCAACAGGATTATTGTCCTTACAGGCGAGATGGGCAAAATGGAGAAAACCATCAGATGGAAAAGGATTATAAAAGAGAAAAAACTCATCATTATTGGTACAAGATTCTGCCTTTTCTCGCCGGTTTCTGATCTATCAGTTGTCATTGTGGATGAACCCTCAGAATACGGCCATAAAGAAAACAAAGATCCGAGATACAATTCAAGGGAAGTTGCTCTTATGATTTCAGAAATTCTGCAGGTTCCTGTAATCTTTACTGTCTTTCAACCTGATGTCACAGACGTTTTTATGATAAAGAGTAAAAATGCTGCCCTGGTGGAAATTGGTGAGAAAAATGGCAATGTCAAAGTCGTTATAAGCCAGATTCAGGGGCAATCTCAAAAACAGATTCTCACAGATATTTCAAAGCATCTTCTTGAAAAGGCAATCATTGAAAAAAATAAGGTTGTTATCATTCACAATATCAAAGGTTATGCGCGGCTTGTTATGTGTAAAAAATGCCAAGGTGTATTTATGTGTCAGAAATGTGGAGGTAATGTTGTACCTATTTCTGATCAATATGTTTACTGCAGCAGTTGTAAGAAGTTAGCAGAGATTCCAAAAAAGTGTCCGTTATGTAAAAAAGGAACGCCAGGGATAAGACAGCCAGGCATTCAAAAACTTATCGAGATTTTAAAAACCATTTATCCGGACTTCAGGGCAGGCATTATATCTGATAAAGACTCGCCTGATTTCACCCCTGATATTCTGATTGGTACACAAAAAATAGTTCAACACCTTGAAAAGATTTCACCAGGGCTTGTGATTTTTGCTAATGCAGACACGATTGCAGCAAGAAGCATCTTTAGAAGCGAGGAAAAATTTTTTCTCCTCGTTGAGAGAATCAGGGCGTTCATGCAGCCGAACAATGGATACATTGTGATCCAAACAAGAAATCCAGGGCTTGATGTTTATGGTGATGTGGTCAGAAACGATTATGAAAACTTTTACAAAAGGGAGCTATTTATAAGGGAGAAACTGAAGTTTCCACCTTATGGAGACCTGATTGAAATAGTTTTTTATGGGAAAAAATGGAAACAAAACAGAGACAGAGTTTTTGAAGAGCTTGGAAAAATTGGGGAGATTTATGAAATATCTTCGGACAAAAAGGAAGTTTTTTTATGGAAGATAGCCGAAAGGAAAAGGGCTTTAAAAATTCTAGAAGAAGTTGTTGAAAAGTATAGAATAACAAAAGTTACTGTGGATACAAGCCCCTTTTTCTGACTGTATTTAACGCAGTTTCCATACAAAGATAGCCGCTAACAACTTAACCATTCCAAATAAAACACAGGATAGAGCTATTCCCAAAAACGGAACGAGAACCAGTGCTGTAAGAATACTGCCTACTGTTGCTCCGGCAAGGTCAAAGGCATAAAATGTGCTGATTGATTTTGAGAATGGGTTTCTATCTGAAATGTAAATCCTGTTGACAAGAGGGAATTCCCAGCCAGCAAAAATACCAGTTACCGCTATTATGAAAAAAAATAAAACAGCCGATACTGCTATATTTGAAAGAAAATAAATAAAAACAAATGCAAAAAAAGCAAAGCCCATCTGTATTAATTGCCATATCAGTAGAACATTTTTCCAGTTTTTTATTTTCACGCTCAGACTTGAGAAGGCGAGGCTTCCACCAGCCAAACCCGCCATGAATGCTCCTGTTAGCACACTGAGATAGAAATATAAAGACCCAAAATACATCTGAAACAAAAACAGAAAAACAAGTTCCCACGCGACAGAGAGAAAACCTGTAGAAAAAACAATGAATTCAAGAATCCCTTTCTTTTTTTTGATGTTGAACAGAAAAGCCAAAAAGGTAAAAATGCTGATCAATGATATTAGAAAGACAGGCTTTCTTATGTTTTTTAATTCACCTGATGACAGAAAAGTCCAGTATTTTATTGCTGGAACGAGGATAAAGGGCCTGTTTATTGAATTTTTAGCTTCTTTGCCTGATTCTATCATTTTTAAAAAGTTTTGCTTTTTCTCGCTGTCAAGTCTGTCTTTTAGATAAAATTCAGTGAGAACTGTTGTGGAAATATTCTTCTCTTTTTTTTTCAGAATTAGCAGCTGGCTGCTGATTTCGGGTGAATTTTTCGCTTTTGTGGCACAGTATCCTGTTAGATAACCTGGGACAACAGACACGCGAGGAAAGACAGAAGTCAAAGTTGCGTAAATAATTGAGTGAACATCAACCAAGGGTTGGGACATATATTCAGTAGAACCCTCAATTCCGATATAAAGTATTCCATCTTCTGAAAGATGGTTTTTAGCCAGTTCAAAGAACTCTTTTGTGTAGAATCTAGCGGTTTTCAGAGAAAAAGGAATACCAGCATCTAAAATGATAACATCCCACTTCTTTCTGGTTTTTCTAAGCAGCCTTATTGCATCATCTTTAATGATGTTGATTTTACTCTTCTCGGATGGTTGGAAGTAAGAAGGCAAAAATTTTTTAATCACCCTGATAAGTTCAGGATTTGCTTCAATGCAATCAATGCTTTTGGCTCTATATTTCATTATTTCAGGAATAATTCCTTTTATACCAGCTCCTATGACAAAAATTCTGTCCGTTTTTTCGGCATAAAGGAGAGGTAAATGTACCATTGCTTCTATCCATTCAAGATCTGGATGGGGCAAAGTAAGGAAAAGCTGGCCATCGAGTATAAATGAAATTTGCTGATTATTTTCAAAAACAGAAATGTTTCCATAGTGGGTGTTTAAATAATACAAGGGTGGACTTTTAACTTTCCATTGCTTCATCAGGGTGATTGAGTTCAACCGGTGGTAAAAACCATGCTGCGGGAAAAAGAAAAAAAAAGAAAAAAAACCCAAAACCGCGACAAATGCAAAAATTAGTAGTTTTTTTCTTTGAAACGAAAAAACTGGTAAAAAAGACAGCAAGCTGATTATTGCAATGGAAGCAGCTGTCTGAAAGGGATCAGTATATTTCTGAATGAGAAAGGCGAAAACAATACCACCGAATAGTGCGCCTACTGCCTCCCAGCCGTAAAAAATTCCTGCAGCCTTTTTTTCTTCAACTATGGTGCGCATCATATTTGCGCCAGAGACAAACCTGATGCCCTGGCTTAAACTAAAAATCCCTGCGGTCATGGATACCAGCAAGATTGCTTGCAAAATACTCATAATTTGACCAGGCAAAAGGCCGAATATATTGTGATATGATCGTATCAAAGCAAGAGAAAATAAGAGCCAAAAACCTTCAAATGTGATGAGAGTGAAAAAAATTTGCGTTAAATGCTTTTTTGTGTATCTCGCGATGAAACTGCCGAGAGCCCCTGATAAAAGCCAGATCGCAAAAAATGCGCCAGAGCAGAGCTCATTTCCGACATGAATAATGAAAAACTCTCTCAGGAGAAGGACCTGGGCACAAAGGGCAGAGAATCCTTTAAGGAGAAAGGTAAAAGCAATCATTCAGATTTTGGTCCTCAGTTTTGATACCGGATTCAACTTTAACCTTTTTCTCCATCAGGGAAGCCGACGTGAAAAGAACACTCTGCTACCTACGTTTTATTTTCTATGACAGAATAATCAACTTCAACCCTGTATTTATTTCTCAGTTGTTGTTCGATATCCACTATTCTTTCCTGCTCAAGCTTCCTTTTAATTTCCTGCGAGACCTCTGCGAATGACCTTTGTTTGGAAGGTATAACATCATCCACCTTTATTATATGATAGCCAAATTGAGTTTTGACTATGTCACTTATTTCATCCTTTTTAAGGCTGAATGCAACATTTTCAAATTCCTTTACATAGACACCTTTCTGTCCCCATCCAAGGTCTCCTGCTCTCTGTTTTGTGGCATCAGTATTGTTCTGACTGGCAAGTTCTTCAAAACTGGCGCCTTTTTTTAATTGTTCTAGAATTTCTCTTGCTTTTGTTTCATCTGAAACAATTATATGTCTTAACTTTCTCTTTTCCGGGATTTGATATTGCTGGGGATCTTTTTCGTACATTATCTTTATTTCTGTATCCGTGACGGGATTTTCCTGAAGAATTTTTGAAACATAGTTGTTTATTATGTACATTGTTTTGATTCTTTCAATATCTTTTTCCTGCTGTTCTGTTAGTTTTGTGTCAGCATCCCTGGCAGCAGTGAAAAAAACCTTTTCTTTTACAAATTGTTCCAGCATTCTTTTTTTCATATCATGATTTAGATTTGCGTAATTAACCTTAATCTGGTTGAGATATTTTTCAAAATCGTCAATCGTAAAGTTCTGTTTTCCTATCTTCAATACAATAGCGCCTTTGTTTGTTTGAGCCTGTGAAATAACTGCAAGAATCAGTAAAATCAAAATCACAATAGGTTTTTTCATCCGCGCCTCCTTTTACCTTTTGTTTACCTATCAATTTTATTTATTTGTCAGAACGCTGTCAAGAAACTTTGCGATCTTTTTACCAGGGGAAATACGGTCGGGTAAGGCATTATTGCTCAGCTGTTTACACTCAAAACCATAAAATGGATTTTTTTGACCACACCTTTAAATAAATGTATAATTATTTTACGGCCAGGTAGCCAAGTGGTAAGGCAACGGTCTGCAAAACCGTTACTCACCGGGTCAAATCCGGTCCTGGCCTCTTCAAAGCAGACCCTGTTGCAGCATTTCTAGGATTTCAAAAAGTGAATTACAGATTTTTGAGGGATTACTTATTTTTAGCTCTTGTACGGTTGAAGAACCAGTTGGTACAACAAACGTATCTATGCCTGCCTTTTTGCCAGTATTTGCATCTATGTCCATGTCTCCGACAAAGATGGTGTTTTTCTTATCAATCCTGAAAAAATCAATTATTTTAAGCAGTATTTCAGGGTCAGGCTTCTGATTAACTACCTGGTCTCCAAAAACCATTTTGTCAAAGAATTTTTCTATGCCAAGGTTCCTTACAATAAGTATACCTGATTCAGATGGTCTGTTTGAAGCAACAGCAATGTATCTATCTTTTCGTTTAAGCTCTTCAAGCAACTTTTTTGCACCTGGAAGAAGCTTTATCTTTCCGTTCAGGGATTTTAGATGGTACTCCCTGTAAATTCTTGATGCTTGGTCTACATGTTGGGGTCTGAAAAATCTGGGTATGTAATTTTTGTCACCATATCCGACAGCTCTTTTTGCTGTTTTGAAGTCAACAGGTGGATATCCGAGGGTATTTAGCGTATGCAGAAGGGTTTCCCATATTGCCATATAAGCATCTATCAGGGTTCCATCAAGATCAAAGATGAAAAGTTTCTTTTCCATAATGCGAAAAATTATACCCGATTCAGGCGGGAAATCAAGTTGCCATAATAAATCTATGAGTTCAGCCCCCATGTATTGGAAACCAGAACCCGATAAACCGGGTATTCTTTCATTCGTCTAAAGGTTGACAAAGCGATGGATTAGATATAAATTAATCGTCGGGTGAAAAAATGAAAAAAGTGATGATAATAACCGGAATCTGTGGAGTCTTTCTTACGTTTGCTCATGGCAGGGATGCACCTTTATTAAGAACATCTCAGCATCAACCTTCGCTGGAAAAAGTCGCACCTGGAACTCCTGAAATTGCTGGTAAGGTGAAGGAACTACTTGAAATCCAAAAGAAGATGTTTGACATAGAAAGGAATGTTATTCAGCAGGATCAGGAGTTGAAACAGCTGGTTGAACAAATAAGGCAACTTCAGCAACAATTAAGAGAGAAGATAGAAGAAAGGCTGAAAGATAACGAAGAATACCAGACCATGAAAAAACGCAGAGAGCAAATACGTCAGGAATACAGGAATGTCGATTTTATCAAGCAAGATTATTGGAAAAGACGGGATAGAAGATGATATCAATAAGTCCCACCCGATTGTTCCTTATTGTCCGGATATAGCCTTAGAGGAAAAAGGAAAATGCAGGAATTTTTCTGTGGCAAGAGAATCTTATTGGTCAATTTTTTCACGTCTAAAAAAAATGATATCATATCTTTGTGTTTGGTGGACTGGATGTCATCGTTATAATGTTTGTGCTTGGGGGCATTTTAGGGGGAGCCGGCCGTGGCTTTCTCGGTACACTGATAGATATCTTTGGAATTGCCTTTGGGATTTTTATTGGATCGTTTGTTTATCCTGCGCCAGTAAAACTTTTTAAGAAATTCGGAATCACAGGGACACCTGTCGAACTTATTTTTTTCATTCTTTCAAGCATAATTTTTTGTCTCGTTATTATTCTTTTCCTCGAGGCAATAAGGAGAAAGGTTGAAATAAAACCGGTTATTGACAGAATTTTTGGCGGAGTGCTGGGTACAGTAAATGGATTTGTTGGCGCAGCAAGCATTCTGGTGATTATGACTTCTTCTGTTCAGATGGGCGAGGAGATAAATCAGACCAAATTTGCTCCTTTTGTAAGGCAGGGATTACTTAGGTTTTATGAACAGATTGAAAGACACAATATTACACTTCCAAAGATGATAATCCTTCCTGTTGCATACAGGGATGAGTTTGGGCAGGATGTAATGAAAGCCAGATTAATCAAGATGAATTTTACGAAATTTGAAGGTTATACATGCATCAACTGTGGTGGAAAGGTTATGTTTAATGGATATGTCGCAAAATATGGCGCAGGTATAGTTCCTAAATTTGTATGTGAAAAATGTGGCAGGATTTCAGATGGTTGTCAGACATATGAAGGTTATCACAAACTTTACAACGCCTGTCCTGTCGAACTTGCGCGTCAGGATGTTAAATTTGATTGCGGCACATGGAGAAATCGAACCTGGGTAACACCTACAGGTCCCTGTCCAATCGACAATAATAAACTTGACATTATGCTGTGGCGTGAACCAATCAAGTATTAAAAAATGGAATTTATATCTATCCTTGAATCTTTTGTTGCCGGATTATTTGCAGGGTTTATTTGCGGATTGACCGGTATGGGCGGCGGCACTATTTATGTTCCAGTGTTTTACTTTATGTTAGGGTCAATAAAAAAAGCCATTGGCACAAGCCTGCTTGTTATACTGGTTTCTTCTGTTTCTGCTTTCATTTCTCATATGAAAGCAGACCAGGTAAACTTCAAAATTACAGGCTTTCTTATTATTTCCGGCATAATTGGTGCACAGTATGGAAGTTTAATAACTGCCAACCTCCCGGAGACCGTGGTAAAGATTTTTTTTGTGTCTCTTGCAATTGCTCTGGCTATTAACATGTGGAGGGAAAGGTTGACTGACAGGGGTTGTTCTGCACAGATGAGGTCTTTACCCGTTCGTTTAACGTTGATTGGTTTTAGTGGAGGGCTTATTTCGGGTATGGGTGGTGTTGGTGGGGCAATTGTTATTGTCCCCTTTTTACACTTGTGGATTGGCCTTCCAATGAAGATTTGTATAGGTACTGTATTATCAGTGGTTATGTTCAATTCCCTATCAGCAGTTGCAGGATACATTTACCACGGATTTGTTGATTTTCATTCAGGAACAATTGCTGGTCTTGTTGCTGTGTTTTCAGCGAAGGCAGGCTCTACACTCAGTTTGCGCACAGACAATCGGAAATTGAGAAAAATTTTTTCAATTGTGCTCTTATTTGCGGGAATTGCTGTTTTGATAAGAAATCCATAGGTTTCTGGAATTACTTGCTACATTCTGATATAATAAATGATATGCAAAACAATCAGCCAAAGGCGCTTGCCTTACTGAAAGAAAATGAACTGATAGAAAGGGCAAAAAACAGGGACCATGCTGCCTTTGAAGAACTTGTGAAAAGAAATCAGGCAAAAATTTATAATCTCGGGTTAAAACTCCTTGGTAATAAAGAGGATGCAGCAGACCTTCTTCAGGAAACCTTCATCAATGCCTATTATGCGCTACCCAAATTTGAAGGTAAGTCTGCCTTTTCAACATGGCTTTACAGGATAGCGACAAACAACGCTTTTATGAAGATGAGAAAAAAGAAAATTCCGCTGGTAAGGTTCGAAACACAAACGAGTGATTCCGGAAAGCTTGAATTCTACCATAATGCCCCGGATTGGTCCAATGATCCCGGTGCACATTTGAGAAATCAGGAATTGAAGCTTCTCATAGAAAAATCTGTTGATGCCCTTCCCGGTAAATACAAAACAATATTTGTTCTTCATGATATCGAGGGTTTTTCAACTGAAGAGATTAGCAAAATGCTTAATCTATCAGTTCCTGCTGTGAAATCAAGGGTTCATAGAAGTAGAATGTTTTTACGGGATAAGCTTTCTTCTTATTTTCAGACAGACCTAAAGCAGGGAGCGAATTTGTGAAATGTGAAAAATACCTTGAATTAATTTCTTTGTACATTGACAGAGACCTTGACCAGGACGAGGTTGATCTTGTTGAAGAACATCTTTGTCTCTGTGAGAATTGCATGATCTTTTTTCGCACATTAAAAAAAACTGTCGCCCTATCAAGGGTTTATTACAGAAAAAAATACTGTAGAGTTCCAAAAAATGTTTCCGAAAGAGTCTTCTATCAGCTACGAGTAATTTACGAAAAAGAAAAATTTTGATTTTCTTTTCCAGATGAAATACTCAATCAAAGGCTGGGTAAAAAATTCTTTTTGTGATTGGGATTCGAAGATTACATCGGTTATTTTTCTAACGGGATGTAATTTGAGGTGTCCATTCTGCCAGAACTGGCAACTTATTCAGGAGCCTCAAAATTTTGAAGATATCGATTTGGGTGTGATAAAAGAATACTTGGATGAAAATAAAGATTTCATAGATGGGGTTGTTATCACAGGGGGTGAACCTTTTGTTTCTGACTTTATATTCGACATCATAAGAGAAATTAAAAAGATAAATATGGCTGTTAAGGTTGATACAAATGGCACCTTTCCTGATAAGCTTAAATTTCTTATAGACAGCTGTTTGATAGATGGTGTTGCAATGGATATCAAAAATGCTTTTGAGCCTCAATTATATTCAATGACAAGCGGGATTCTGGTTGACGATAAGATGCTCGGAAATATTTTGTCCTCTGCAAAAATTGTGATGAATTCCGGTATTGATTATGAATTCAGAACAACACTTGTTCGTTCATTTCATACTATTGAAAATATAAGACAGATAGCAATGGTGTTAAAAGGCGCAAAAAAATATGTACTTCAGCAATACAGAAAGATCGGGGTAAGGGATGACTTTGATGGTGGAATACCGTTTTCCAGAGAAGAGATGGAAAAATTCCGCCAAGAAGTTTCGAATTTTTTTGAAAAGTGTTGTATAAGATACTATGATAGAGATACTTGAAAACACAGCGTCGGGATTGTATTTAGCCTTCTTCGTAAGTTTCTTGGGAGGAATTGTTTCGTTTTTTTCGCCGTGTATTTTGCCTATTATTCCAGCATACTTTTCTTTTATTCTCGGTTCAACGCTCGATGGAATCAAAAGGGAAAGTAAATTTCTTGTTTCAATTTTGCTTTTTTGTGCTGGCTTCACGATCGTTTTTGTTATACTTGGAGCTTCAGCCACATCTATTGGTAGATTTCTTGCCTTTCACCTTAAATACTTTAAGATACTGGCTGGAATAATAATGCTTTTCTTTAGCCTTGAAACTCTCGAGCTAACACATTTTTTTTCTATTTTTGGTGGGAAGTTTTCTCCTGAATTCAGGAAAAAGCCTTCTGGTTTTGGTGCTATTGTTTTCGGCGCTGTACTGGGGATTTCCTGGACTCCGTGTGTTGGACCTGTTCTTGGAGCAATTCTCACTATAGCTTCAACTCAGGATACTGTGTCGAAGGGCATTTTAATGCTTCTTTTTTATTCTATCGGTCTATCAATACCTTTTTTTGTTTTTGCCACATTTTTTTCTTCATTCAGAAAACCTAAATCATTTGTGGTGCGGCATACAAGAATTGTGAGAATGTTTGCAGGTATTGTTCTTCTTTTGTTTTCCTTCTATCTTCTTTCAAGGGGGTAATGGATGGATCTTGCCATTATTGGTTCCGGGCCTGCTGGTAT
>JAMWBX010000008.1 GCA_023818725.1 Candidatus Omnitrophota bacterium | reverse complement strand
TATGCGATACAAACGGGGGCACTCTTCCTTTTGAAGTTGAAAGCATAGTGAGGGATGTTTGTGGTTTATTGAAAACACCTGTTGGAATACATGCGCACAATGATTCAGCTCTGGGTGTTGCCAATTCTGTGGCCGCAGTTGGAGCAGGCGCTATTCAGGTTCATGGTACAATAAACGGATTTGGAGAAAGATGCGGTAACGCAGATCTCACTGCAATCATTCCCATATTGCAGTTGAAAATGGGTTTCAAATGTCTTGAAGAAGAAAAATTGAAACATCTCACTGGCTTGTCAAGATATGTTTATGAGGTGGCAAACATTGTTCCTCCAGGCAATCAACCATTTGTTGGCTTGAGCGCTTTTGCTCATAAAGGTGGGGTACATGTTGATGCAGTCGGGAAAAATCCCCGCACATATGAACATATTTCTCCAGAAAAGGTTGGTAATCAGAGAAGAATACTTGTTTCAGAACTTTCGGGCAAAAGTACAATTTTACAGAAACTTAGCAAATATGGTATTGAAAAGCAACCTGAAATGATAAAAAAAATTCTTGATAAAATTTCTGATCAAGTTATAAAAGAACTTGGAAAGGATATTGCGGTTATTGGTGTAAAGAGAAGGGGTGCCATTTTAGCTGAAAGAATTAAGAAAATAATCGACAGAAAAATAGCCGGAGATATTGATTATGGCTCCCTCGACATTACGCTTTACAGAGACGATTTTAGCGACATAGGCAGCGGACCGATTGTTTCAGGTTCAGAGTTGTTATTTGACCCTGAAGAAAAAAAAATTCTTCTTGTGGATGATGTTCTCTACACGGGAAGAACAGTTCGCGCAGCAGTTGATCAGATTATTGATTATGGCAGGCCAAAAATAATACGGCTTTTTGTTCTCGTGGATAGGCCTAACTGCAGGGAGTTGCCTATCCAGGCAGATTATCTTGGAATAAAGATAATCGCAGGCAAAAAGCAAATTGTTGATGTGAAACTAAGAGAAGTTGACAGGGTTGAAGAAGTTATTGTTAGAGAAAAAACATGAACTGGAAAAGAAAGGACCTGCTGGGTTTACAGGATCTTTCGTGCGAGGAGATAGAATACATTCTCGATACGGCTGTGTCATTCAAGGAAGTCAGCACAAGACCTGTTAAAAAGGTTCCTGCACTAAGAGGAAAGACTATTGTGAATCTTTTTTTTGAACCCAGTACCAGAACAAAAACGTCTTTTGAACTGGCGGGGAAGCGTCTTTCCGCTGATGTGTTGAATTTCGAGGTCGGTACCTCAAGTGTGTCAAAAGGTGAAACAATAGTGGACACTGCAAGAAATATTGAGGCGATGAAGGTGGATTGTTTTATTGTAAGACATTCTGCCTCAGGCGCGCCTTATCTTATCAGTAATTCCGTCAGGGCCGCAGTTATCAATGCAGGAGATGGCTGCCATGAACATCCAACTCAGGCGCTTCTTGATCTTTTTACAGTAAGAGAAGTCTTTGGAAAGATATCAGGATTGAAAATAGCCATTATCGGGGATGTTTTCCATAGCAGGGTGGCAAGGTCTAACATCTGGGGCTTTACAAAACTGGGAGCAAAGGTTATTGTATGCGGACCCCCGACTCTTATTCCTGCTGGAATTGAAAAAATAGGGGTTTCTGTATGCTACAGTGTCGCTGAAGCGATAGAAAAGGTTGATATCGTTTATTTACTTCGGCTTCAGAAAGAAAGACAGCAGGAAAACTTTTTCCCTTCTCAGTCGGAGTACAGGAATTTTTTCGGTTTTGATATGAAAAAATTCAATCTTGCAAAGAATAAATTTTTCTTAATGCATCCCGGTCCTATGAACAGGGGGCTTGAAATATCAACCGGGACCGCGGAGAAGGAAAACTCACTCATTCTTCAGCAGGTCACCAATGGGATTGCTGTGAGGATGGCTGTTTTATATCTTACGGTTAGAAACATACAATGAATACCAGACAGAATCTTGAATCAATCGCTAAAATTGAATACGAAAGTATGTTGAATGTTGAGCAGCTAAAGGTTGTTAAGGAAGCCGAAGGTCCATGCCTTGTGCTTGCTGGTGCTGGCTCGGGTAAGACAAGGGTTCTTATTTACAGAACAATTTATCTACTTCAACGGGGTGTGATTCCCTCAGGGATTTGCCTTCTTACATTTACCAACAAGGCAGCAGGAGAAATGATAAGAAGGATAGAGAAACATCTTGGTTCTGTACCTGAAGGGCTCATTGCTGGAACATTCCACCATGTTGCCAATCTTTTTTTAAGGAAGTACTCGCAATTTGTCTCTTTAACACCGAACTATGTCATAATTGATCGAGAAGACTCCCTTTCCATACTGAAGGCAATTTCAAAAACAGTATTTCCAGAAAAGGAAATATCTTCTGAAGTGATTCAGGACCTTCTCAGTCTTTCCGTAAATACTTCTGAAACTTTAAGGAATCTTGTATTGACAAAATTTCAGTATTTTTCACCATTTATTGCACGGCTGGAAACAATTCAGGATGCTTATAACAGACGAAAAAGAGAACTCGGAGTTGTGGACTATGATGATTTGCTTTCTTTCTGGCTGAAACTTCTTTCAATGCAGGCTCCTGGAGAAAAAATATCAAAAAGGTTTTTATACATCCTCGTTGATGAATATCAGGACACAAACAGGATTCAGGCGCTCATTCTGTACCAGCTTGCCAGGGTAAACAGAAATATCGTGGTTGTCGGAGATGATGCCCAGAGTATATACAGTTTCCGCGGCGCCACAGTTCAGAATATTCTTGAGTTTCCAAAGATTTATCCTGATGCAAAGATATTCTACCTGCAGACAAATTACAGAAGCACACCTGAAATTCTGAAACTTGCTAACAGTGTTATTTCACGCAACAGATATCAGTTTCCGAAGGTACTTAAAAGCATAAAGACTTCTGGGGTAAAACCGGTTGTTGTGGAATGTTATGATAAAAAGAGCGAATGCGCATTTGTTATCAAAAGGGTTAAGGAATTGTTAAAAGAGGTAAAACCTTCCGATATTGGAATCCTTTTCAGATCGAGATATCAATCTGCAGAGATCGAAATTGAATTGAACAAACTTAAAATTCCCTATGTTGTAAGAGGCGGGCTGAGATTTTTCGAGATGGCGCATATAAAGGACATAATTGCTTTTTTCAGGGTATATCAGAATTCAAAGGATGTGCTATCCTGGTCCAGAATTTTCAATCTCACCAGTGGGATAGGGAAGTCCTCTGTGGATAAAATACTGGAAGTTGTGGGAAAGAAAAACAGCATTGATGAAGTTATTGAACAAGATCAGATAAAACTGGTTTCATCTGCCCGCAAGGGATGGGAAAACATAAGAAGTATTTTCAAAGGACTCAAAGAACAACAAAGCCTACCGGAACAGATGGATGTGATCATGAACAGGTTTTATAAAGCCTACCTTGAAGCAAGATATCTTGATGCAGCCCAACGCATCGCGGACATAGAAGGCTTAAAGGAAATCTCTGTAGCGTGGAAAAATGCCGAAGAATTTGTAAGTCAGACAAGTTTACAGGAACATTTCAGGGGAGAAATAAACCAGAATGTGCGTCCAATGATACTATCGACCATACACCAGGCAAAGGGTCTTGAATGGAAGATTGTTTTTGTAATAGGCGTGTGCGCGTATCATTTCCCGCACAATTTATCATGCAACGATTTTTCCGGTATTGAGGAGGAGAGGAGAATTTTTTATGTTGCCATCACAAGGGCAAAAGAAGATCTGTACATTACCCATTATCTGTCTGACCCCAGAAATTTTTCGTATCGCAAATCGATTTTCATTCAAGAAATTTCTGATAATTGCGTTGAACAGTGGAAATTTGATTGAATCTTTTTTCACAGGAGGAAAGAATGATTAAGGTAAAACGCGCATTGATAAGCGTTTCTGATAAAACAGGACTTATTGATCTTGCCAGGGTTCTTGCGAAAAATAATGTTGAAATCATATCAACAGGTGGAACTGCAAGGGCTATAAGAGAAGCAGGAATTGATGTAAAGGAAATTTCCGAGTTTACAGGATTTCCTGAGATTCTTGATGGAAGGGTAAAGACACTTCACCCTTTCATATACGGTGGAATACTTTACAAAAGAGATAATCCATCACATCTTCAACAGGTTTCACAACACAACATCTGTCAGATTGACCTTGTTGTTGTCAACCTGTATCCTTTTGAAAAGGTTTTCTTTTCCGATGGCGCAACCGATGATGAATTAATTGAAAATATAGACATTGGCGGACCATCAATGATAAGGGCTTCAGCAAAGAACTGGAAGTTTGTATGTGTAGTTGTAAATCCAGATTTTTATCCTGTTATTATTGAAGAGATCGAAAAAAACGGCGGAATTTCAGAGACAACTTCGAAAAAATGCGCTGCAGAAGTTTTTCATACAACCAGTTATTATGACTGGTTGATCAGCAGGTATTTTGACAGGGACCGGCAAGTTGATTTTTCAGAAACAGTCGGTTTTTATTACAAAAAGATCGACCAGCTTCGTTATGGAGAAAATCCTCATCAGAAAGCAGCATGGTACAGGCGCGCTGACAAAAAGAAACAATGGAAACAATTGCAGGGGAAACAACTTTCTTTCAACAACATTCTTGACATGGAAAGCGCTTACAGAATTGCCCATGAATTTGAACAGCCCGCCTGCTGTATTATTAAACATAACAATCCGTGCGGCGCCGCAACAGGCAGAAGCGTAAAGACTGCATTTGAAAAAGCCCTAAAAACCGACCCATTGAGCGCTTTTGGAGGAATCATAGGTATCAACCGACAGCTTGACTCAGAGACCGCCGACATTATAAAAGAAATATTTTTTGAAGTAATCATCGCTCCTTCTTTCTCAAAGGAGGCAGTGGATATTTTATCGAAGAAGGAAAACTTAAGATTGATTGAGATGCCTTGTATTGAAATTGGCGACTTTGAAATTAAGGGTACCTCAGCAGGGATACTCCTTCAAACTTTTGATAATATAAACTGGGATAATCTTGAAGTAAAAACAAAAAGGAAACCAACAGAAGAAGAACTTGAGGCGCTAAAGTTTTCAATGATTATATGCAAGCATGTAAGGTCAAATGCAATAGTTTTAGGAACAACAGATCAGGTGGTTGGAATTGGCGCAGGACAGATGTCAAGATTTGACTCCACGCGTGTAGCCGTTATGAAAATGAAAGACAACTTTAAGGAGAAAATAACCCCGCTTGTGATGGCTTCTGACGCTTTTTTCCCATTTCCTGATAGTATTGAGGTTGCCGCAGAGGCAGGGGTAAGCGCAATCATTCAGCCAGGCGGATCTCTAAAAGACAGAGAAGTGATAGAGGTATGTGATAAGAAAGGCATCTCAATGGTATTTTCTGGAATAAGACACTTCAGACATTGATAGGGCAATGATAAATCGTCTTGTTGTTATTGGCGCTGGAGCGGCAGGGATAATGGCATCGATATCCGCCTCAAATAGCGGCAAAAAAGTTTTGTGTTTGGATGGAAACAGTGGGATCGGACATAAACTTTTTCTGGCAGGCGCTGGAAGGTGCAATCTCACAAGCGATATTCCTCTGGAAGAATTCTTCCAAAACTATCACAATGGCGATTTTTTGCGAAATTCTTTTGCCCAATTTTCAAATACAGACCTGATGCGGTTTTTTGAAGAAAATGGAATAACCCTTGATGTTGAGAGGGGAAACAGGGTATTTCCTGCCACTAAATCTTCGCAGGACATAGTGGCATTTTTCAGAAATATGCTTGAAAAATGCAGGGTCCAGTTATGGCTGCGAAACAGGGTTATGAAAATTGAAAAATTAGATGACGGAATATTCAAAATCATCGCAAAAAAAGCTGAGATTTTTTCAAAAAGCGTGATTCTTGCAACCGGAGGAAAAAGCTATCCACAAACAGGTTCCAGAGGCGATGGATATAAAATTGCGCGTTTACTCGGACACACCATAATAAAACCTGTTCCTGTGCTGTGCGGAATGAACCTGAAAGAGGACTGGATCAAACAGTGGCAGGGTATTTCATTAAAAAATGTCGAAATTAAAGCAGTAAAGGGCAAAAATGTTATCGGAAGAGAGTTTGGCGAGGCGTTATTTACTCATTATGGCATTTCAGGTCCCTGCGTGTTGAATTTATCACGTGTCATTGCTGAAATAAGAAATGCTGATGGCATTAAGATTTCCATCGATTTCAAGCCCGCTCTTGAAGAAAAGATGCTTGAAAAAAGATTGATCAGCGAATTTCAAAAAAACAGCAACAAATCCCTGAAAAATATCATGAAAACCCTTTTGCCGCAAAACATCATTGATGAATTTTTACTTATGGCTGCTTTATCCGGCGAGATCAGAGGAAATCAAATTACAACCCAACAAAGAAGTGTGCTTGTGTCGCTTCTGAAGGATTTCCAATTGACCTTTGATTCACTCAGGGGTTTTGACCAGGCCATTGTTACGCGTGGAGGAGTGAGTGTTAAGGAAATAAATCCAAAAACAATGGAGTCAAAGATTGTGCCTGGCTTGTTTTTTGCAGGAGAAATAATTGATGTTGATGGTAAAACAGGTGGATTTAATCTTCAGGCAGCGTTTTCAACCGGTTTTGTCGCCGGCAAATACGCCTGAGACAGGAGGATACTATGAGGTTTGTTGCAGAAAGGCCTGTAACAATACACAGCGTAAGGCATGACACAAGATGGTTTCCATTTGTTTTCAAACACACTGATGGCAGTTTACTTCTTTATGTCGAGTGCGGTTACGATGCGCATTTTTCTCCATTTTTCAGGTTAAGGTCAATGGATGGCGGGAAGACATGGGGGGACCCTGTAGCAAATGTTCCGCGTGTTTCTGTTGCCCACAGCTTTAAAGATGGTCAACTTCTTGAGCTTGATACATACGGAGTTTTGAGTTTGAAGGAAAAGGGCGCATATTTTTTATATGGAGCATGGAGTTATCCATCGAGGCCGGAAGAAAAAGTTGAAAAAGATTTTGTCAGGGTTTATGCGCCATCTTTCATACCATTAAATTTCCAGACATACATAAGGTATGGTGCATATCCTACATACCCGTGGTGGGAATTATTTAATTTTGCTACAGGTAAACAAGCAAGTGCATCTGACGTTTTTCTTGGAGGAGCATACTTTACCAGCGTAATTGAGTTAGAAGACAATACCCTTATTGCGCTTGGCTACTGGTATCTGAAAAAAGACCAGCATTCAGACAAATATGCTACCGGCTGTTTTGAATCAAAAGACCGGGGAAAAACGTGGATGGAAAAATCCATTGTTGCATATGACCCTGATTTTCCTGAAGGTTATTGCGAGCCTACCCTTGTTCAGCTGAAGGATGGTAGACTGTACACAGTTATGAGAACTGGCAGCTTTCTTTATCATACATGGTCAGAAGACCTTGGAAAATCATGGAAAAAGCCCGAGCAATTGAAACTGGTTGATTCAGATATTTTACCGGAAAGAGTATGGCCGGTTTGCAAAAAGTTAAACGATGGAACACTTGTAATGGTTTATGGAAGACCGGGAAAAGATATTATCTTTGATCCTTCTGGAACAGGAACACAGTGGCAGGGTCATTTTGACCTTCACGATTGGGAAATAGAGACACAAAAAATTATGGGGGTGCCAGAGGAACTTCGACTTATCAAAGGTGAAAGATTCCGTGATTCGGGCCATTATCTTGGTCTTGTTATTACAGGCGAAAATGAAATGCTTGTTTTCTATGATGTTCAGAACTTTGTTGAGAACTGGAACGCCTATCCGATTTCAGGCATCAGAATGGTGAAATTGAGACTTGAATAAGAAAAACTATTGAATTTTCATCTTTTTAATGACTCATATAATCTTTTTCTTAGCTCATCAAGTGGAAAAAGTGGCTCTGTTAAATTTCTGATCGGACTGACATTTCCCTCATCATCTATCATATCGACTGGACCATAGATTGCTGGTTTTCTTGATTTCGTCAGATAATGGGCAAAAGCGTCTCCCTTGCTGTAATGCCAGAATTCAAAAGGATATGCATAAAATCCGTTTTTCTTCATAATCTGGTTGAACCTGTGTCTGTATTTTTTTGCCTTCTTGCTAATAAATATTGAGTTCATAAATGTTTTTTCATTCATTGCGAGATATTTTTCTCCTCTATCTATCTCTTTGCCTGTTTTCATTGACAATATTGTGATGTCAATCGCGCTTCCTGACATATGAGTGCCGATTTTTGGGATTGTGGCAATCAGGACAGATATTCTTTTGAAGATAAAATCTGGTTCAGGGATTTTTCCATTGCATTCCCACAGGATAATCTTCATAATCGCATCAAAAACCTTTTGTGGTCTGTTGAGTGGATTTTGCATCTGTCTTGTCCTGAAAGCGTCTTCTACTTTTATCAAAAACCCATTTTTATTCATTTTTTCTGCTGCTGCCAGAAAACTATCAACAATCCCTTCCCTTATTCTGAAAATAGGTTTTGAGACAGTTGACCTGGCAACAGATGAAAATTTCACATAAACTCCTGATTTTTTTACTGCCTGTTGCAGATCCACAAGTTTTTCCATATTTTCCTTGACAGGATAGCACATAATTTTTTGCATAAATCTGTATCCTTTTTCCATCTGCTGTGTCCAGTACTCTCTTTTTTTGCTGTTTCTTTTCATTTCAGCTCATCAAATAGTCAAGCGTCTTTCTGAGGGAAAGCGCATGATCTTTTTCAGCAGGCATATATTCAAGTCCGAAGCATCCTTTGTATCCCAATCTATCAATCAGCTTTATAATAAATGGATAATTTAATTCGCCTTTATAAAGCTCGTGGCGGCCGGGTACCCCTGCTGAATGAAAGTGTCCAATAATATCAATGTTTCTTTCAATGAAATCGCATATGTTTCCTTCCATAATCTGCATGTGGTAGATGTCATAAAGAAGTTTCACCCTTGGACTGTGGATTTTTCTTATAATTTCTGCCGCCAGTTTGCCAGAATCAAGGAAGTAGTTTTTGTGATCTTTTAAGGAATTCAGGGGTTCAAGAACAAGTGTGAAAGAATTTTCTTTTAGAATTTCAGTTGCTGAACTGAGTGTCCTAATGATGTTATCAATCATCCTGGTTTTTGTAAGATTTTCAACTGAATTTCCCGTGCAGGTAATTGCCATATTGCAATTCATTTTCTTTGCGATTTTTATTGTGTATGCCAGTCTATTCATATAGGTTTCAATGTCGCTTTCTTTGACCAGAAATCCACCCCTTGAGCCATCAGGCGAATTTACAACCAGGTCGTTCAATCTCACGCCATAAATTTTTAGGGCAGATGCTATTTCATCGATATTTTTATTGTCAGGAAACCATATCTCAGCGCAATTATATCCAATCTCTTTAATTTTTGAAATTTTCTCTTCTGGTTTGAGTTCCGGAAAAACTGTTTCAATGCAAGCATCAATCTTTACCATTTCTTCTCCTTGTAAATTTTGAAATTATCGTTTATAATTCTACCATCAGTAAGTTATTCTTTCCATAAACAGGAGGATAGTATGTCAGCAATAACGGTCAGTTTTGTCGACAAATGCGTATTTGAAGCAAAGGTAAGAGATCACGCAATAAAGATTGACCTTCCCGCAAATTTACAGGGCACAGACACGGGTCCAATGCCGCCAGAGTTGTTTGTTTTAAGTCTGGCTTCCTGTATGGGTTATTATGCTCTTTTTCATTGCAGGAAAAACAAAATAAATTTTAATGGAATAAAGATTGAGGCTGACTATGAAAAGGCAACAAATCCTGACAGGGTTTCAAAAATTTCTATTAAAATTCTAATTCCAGGGCTTGCTGAGGAGCACAAAAAAGGAGTAATGGAAGCTGCAAAAGGATGTCTTGTTCATCAATCTTTGATTCAGCAACCAGAGATTTCTGTTTCGATAGAGTGATTTTATATAAACCTTTTTAGATACTGAATGCTTTTTTCAGCAATAACCTTTGGACCTGGCGAAAAATCAAAGACCTCAACTGAAAGATAGCGATCATACGATATCCTTTTAAGAGCATCTATTATTGGAGCAAAATCAATATTTCCAAAGCCAGGACCAAGCAGGTTTTCATCGTTGGAATGGAAATGACATAGATACTCTTTCCCTTCTTCTATAATCTCCTGATAAGGCCTTTTCTCATCTGTCATTGCCTTGACATCAAGAATAAGCTTTAGATTGGGATGATTTATCTCTTGTATTATTGAGATTGCTTCTGTTGCTGTATTGACAAAGTTTGTTTCTTTTCTTGCAAGCGGCTCTAGACAGATTGTGATGTTTTTTTCTTTCGCAATTTCAAGTGGTTCCTTTATGACTTCCTTGAAATAATCAATGACCTGTTGCTTTGTTTGATTTTGACCGATGGACCTTTGTTTGGGTGAGCCTAAAACCATAATCTTTCCGCCTGTATCAGATGTGAATTTTACGAGTTCGACAAAATATTGAGATGTCTTTTTTCTCAGTTCGTGGTCAGGAGAAGAGATTGAAAGACCTTCTGGCTTTACAAGAAGCCAGTGGGTGCCGATGATTTCAAGATTATGCTTTTTCGCGATATTTTTAATCCTTTTTCGTTCTTCATCCGGAATATCCAGTACTGAGTTTGCGAGCGTAAATGGTGCTATCTCCAGTCCATCATAGCCAATACTTTTTACATACTTTATGGTTTCCTCAATTGACCAGCCTGAGAAAATTTCGTTACATATCCCTATCTTCATTTTCCTTCCTCCTCATGCTTGGTGGTGTTTCAAGATCTTCCTGGGAATAATCCCCGTAAAATATTTCCTCGCTTTTTCCCGAAGCATTTTTTACCTGTTCCCTTTGACGCCAGGAAGGTGGTGTATCAAGGCCTCCGACACTTTCAAAGAACCCGGCTTCTTCTTTAATTTTATGACTAATCTTTCTCGCTGTTTCCTTGGCAGGTTCAATTCCTGTTGCTATCAAGGTGACTTTCACTTCGTCATTCATTTTTTCGTCAATGCTCAAACCAAAAGCAACCTGATGTATTTGAGCAACCTCGTTGATATGATTCATTGCTTCCACAACATCCTGAAGCGAGAGGTCAGGGCTTCCGATGATACTGACAAGAATGTTTTTTGCTTCCTGTATTCCTTTTTCTCCCAGCAATGGATCTTCTAGAGCTGCTTTTAAAGCTTTCACAGTTTTTTTCTCTCCTTTTGAAACGCCTGTTCCAACAATACCCATACCTCCATTCTGAAGGACTCTTTTTATATCAGTAAAATCCAGGTCCATTATATGGGATGGTTTATTAATACGGTCAGCGACCGCGAATATTGATCGGCTGACAACATC
>JAMWBX010000007.1 GCA_023818725.1 Candidatus Omnitrophota bacterium | reverse complement strand
AAGAATTTCTCGGCATCAGGCAGATGAAATACTGAAAAAATTTCCGTCCCTTGTTTATTATCCTGAAGCAAGAGTGCTGACATCCAGAAAACCAGAAAAACAAAAGATAAATGAAGTTGCAGTGATATGCGCAGGAACGAGCGATTATCCAGTGGCAGAAGAGGCAGCTGTAATACTTGAAATACTTGGCAAAGGCGTTGAAAGAATTTATGATGTCGGAGTAAGCGGAATCCACAGAATTGTGCCTAACCTGAAAAAAATAAACAGATGCAAAATTCTTATTGTGGTTGCAGGTATGGAAGGAGCGCTACCTTCTGTGGTTGCAGGGCTTACAGGAAAGCCTGTTATTGGAGTTCCAACATCAGTTGGATATGGAACAAATCTTAAAGGATTTGCGCCGTTGCTTACAATGTTGAACAGTTGCGCTCCAGTTGTTGTCGTTAACATTGACAATGGCTTTGGCGCAGCGTTTTTTTCGTACCTTGTATTGAAGAAATGATTATTCTATAGTCTGGTAAAAAGATTTCATTGAAAAAGGAAGACAAATGAATAGAATTCCTTTTGTAGTTTTTGCTTCGGCAATCTTGTTTTCTGGCTGCGCGATTTTGCCTTCTTACAGAGCCGAAATGGAAGGCAGGAAGATGATAACCGACTACCCGATGAATAAGGCAGCCATTGCAAGAGCAATAAAGGAACACCGACTTGTCCATGGTATGACAATGGAAGAAGTAGTGGCAAGCTGGGGAAATCCTGAGATTGAGCATGAGTTAATAATAAACAACAGGGTTTATTACTCCTGGGCGTACAAAAAGAATTATAGAACCCGAGTACTTTATTTCCATCGTGGCATTCTTGTTGACATAAAATAGGATATGGTCTTTTCTGATAAATGGATTAAGAGAAACGCAAAAAAGGGGATGATTGAGCCATTTTTCATATCAAGCGTGAAAAATTCAGTTATGAGTTATGGAATTTCTTCCTACGGATATGATTTTAAACTTGCTGATGAATTCAAAATTTTTATAGGGAAAAATCCGATTGACCCAAAAAATCCAGATTCTGGTTCTTTCATCGACTTTACAGGAAAGGTATGCGAAATTCCACCCCATAGTTTTGCTCTTGGAAGGAGCGTGGAATACTTTAGAATCCCAAGAAACTGTCTTGGCATCTGTTTTGGAAAATCAAGCTACGCCCGTTCTGGAATAGTTGTTTATGTAACGCCTCTTGAACCTGAATGGGAAGGAAATATTACAGTAATGATTGCAAATCTTGCGCCTGTTCCAAACAGGGTATATGCGGACGAAGGAATATGTCAGGTTGTTTTTCTTAAGGCATCTTCTGTGTGCGAAAAATCATATGCGGACAAAAAAGGGAAATACCAGAAATCCTGCGGCATCATACTTGGCAGATAGTAAGGCAAAAATTGAGGCAGGGATTGACATCCTTGAAAGAGAAAGAATTAAAAAGGCAATAATCAGTTATGGAAACAGGTTTTTGAAAAGAATCTTCACACAGCAAGAAATCAGCAGTTTTCCGGAAAAGAAAGAACTCTATTTTTCCATCGGATTTTCGTTGAAAGAGGCATTCTGGAAAACCCTGCCGTCAAGGATTCAGAAAAAAACATATTTTGATGACATCGAAGTTATATGGAAAAACAATAATCCTGAGATTTTTCTTTCAGGAAAGAAAGCAAAAAATATCCATACATCTCTTTTTTTTGATGAAAAAATTGTCATGACCTCTGTTATGAGACAAAGAAAGAGGACATCGTGAAAACATTTCATATTGTTACGGGTGGAATAGGTTTTATAGGAAGCGCGCTTATCTGGAAGATGAACCAGATGGGTATTGATAATATTATTATTGTTGATTCTCCTGGCAGGCAGGATTCATGGAAAAATCTTTTGAACTTAAAATTTGAAGATATTTTGAGCAAGGACTATTTCATTCATAAGATTGAGCAGAATAAATTCAAAAACAGTATTTGCGGCATTCTGCATATGGGAGCGTGTTCAGATACAACAGAGTCAAACACAGGATTTTTGCTTGACAACAATTATCAATACACAAAAATACTTGCTCAATGGGCAATTGAAAATAGATGCCGATTTGTTTATGCTTCTTCTGCAGCCACCTATGGAAATGGGCCTGATTTTTCGGATAGTGAAGAAAGGCTGCCCCTTTTGAGACCATTGAATATGTATGGCTATTCAAAACATCTGTTTGACCTGTGGGCATACAAAAACAAGGTTCTTTCAAAGGTAGCAGGCCTTAAATTTTTCAATGTTTTTGGGCCGAACGAGTACCATAAGGGCGATATGAGAAGCGTGGTTGTCAAGAAATTTTTTGAAATTCAAAATACAGGTTCAGCTAAGCTTTTTAAATCATATAAACCAGAATATTCTCATGGCGAACAGAAAAGAGATTTTATTTATATCAAGGATGCAGTAAAGATGGCTCTTTTTATCTATTCAAATCCGTCCATCAACGGGATATTCAATATAGGAACAGGCGTTGCAAGAAGTTTCAATGATTTGGTAAGATGCATATTCAAAACACTATCAAAGAAAGAAAAAATAGAATACATTGATATGCCTGATTCGATAAAAAACTCTTACCAGTATTTCACCTGCGCGGATATTTCAAAAATAAGAAAAGCAGGATACAAGGAAGACATATCAACGCTTGAATCTGCAATCGATGACTATATTAAAAACTACCTTCTTTCAAACGACCATTACCTGAGAATCAGCCAGGTCGAATCTTTTCATTAATCCTGAAGCTGATTTTGTTAAAAAGAAAACCCGCGCAGGCAATATATCCAGCGTGTGTTGAAACGCTTTCTCCATGCGTCTGACCCTGAAGAACAAACAATTCAGGTTTAATCAATTTTGACGCCGCGAATAATTTAGCATAGAATTCAAAGCATTTTCTTTCATCTATTCTGGGATCTTTTTCTCCGATTGAAATAAACAAAAACCTGTCAGCAAGCTTTGATACAAGGTTTTCTGCGTTTGCCAAAAGCACAATTTCATTCTTTTCATGATTCCTGAACTCTTTCAGAGCGCAAAGGCCAGTAACAGGCGCAAAAACAGCAGCTGCATAAACTCTTCTGTCATAAGCCATTATATGCATAGCAGCAAACCCACCTCTGGAAACGCCTGTCATTACAACAGTTTCTTTCCACGCAAGGTTTTCTTTTAGAGCGATATCAATGATTTTTGAGCCAACATTTCTGATTTTTTCAAAAATATCTATGCCGCTGGAAATTGCGTTTGCCCATCCTTGGATACCTTCTCCATACTCATCAACAAGCTCTCCATGATTTGGAAGGTCAAAGGATGCCACATTATAACCAGCAGAAAGGAAAATGTTTGGAATTGCGTTGTAGACTGGATTGGTAAATACTGTTTTCCAATCAGTGGCAATGGCTATCAACAAAACCGGCCTATCGGTTTTGTTTTCAGGTATCCTGACGGCAAAGCGATATTTCTGATTCTGTATCCTGAACTCGTAGATATTTTCAAGATAACCCGGGTTATCAATCATTTTTTAACAGCTTACTTTTTAACCCTCATTGGCATACCACAGCACATCGGGATTTCCTGGTCTTTTTCCACGGTTTTTGTAGGACATTTTTCAGGCTCTACAGCGCATTCATATTCCTTTTTTTCTTTTTCTTTTCTTGAGCCACAGCACCAGCACATATTTTTCACCCCCTTTATTTCAAATGGTTAGAATGTTTTAAAATTTTCTTTTGCTGCATTGCACAACGGACATCTTTCTGGAGCGTCTCCTTCAATTGTCCATCCGCAAACCTTACAAACTGAGATTTTACCTATTTTAACATCAGCGCCTGATTCTACCGCCTGTTTTGCTTTTGAATAAAGCCCGGCGTGAACCTTTTCTGCTGAAAGCGCATAATTTATGCTTTTCTGAGCTGACTTTTCTTCCTGAAGTTTTGCGACAGCGTCATAAGCAGGATACATCTCTTCAACTTCAAAGGTTTCGCCCGATATTGCTGTTTGAAGGTTTTCAATGGTGTCTCCAACTTCGTTAAGCGCCTTGAGATGATTTGTTGCATGGACCTGTTCAGCAAGAGAAATCGCTTCAAAAAGACGAGCTACATTTGGCTTACCTTCTTCCTGCGCCTTTTGCGCAAATATGAGATATTTCATATGCGCCTGGCTTTCTCCGGCAAAAGCCGCTTTTAAATTTGCCTCTGTCATCTTTTTCATAAAATCCTCCTGTTAGATGTTATGTTTTAATTTTACCGCAATCTCTGCAACCCTTTTACCGAGAAACCGGCATAATTGTTTTTCCTCTTCTGATAGTTCCTTGAAATTCTCACCCATTCCTACGACATGACTTGCTCCGTATGGAGTGCCTCCTGATGTTGTTTTCATAAGTTCAGGTGTGTTGGATGGAATTCCGACAATAATCATTCCATGGTGCAAAAGCGTAAGCATTGTAGCGATACATGTTGAGTCCGGGCCACCATGCAAAGAGATGGAAGAAGTGAAAATTCCTGCTGGTTTCCCTTTAAGGGCACCCTCAATCCAGAGCGGGCCTGTCTTATCAAGAAAATTTCTCATTTGAGAACACATATTGCCAAATCTGGTTGGTGTGCCAAGCAAAAGCCCATCGCAGTTTCTTAAATCGTCCATCGTTGCCACAGGAACATCTTTCTGCCATTCAACGGCCCTTAGAATGTCCTGATTTTTTTTAACCACGGATTCAGGCAAAAGGTCTGGAACCTTTCTCAACAATGGCTGCGCATTTTTAACTTCCTGAATGCCAGTAACAACCTCTTTAGCCATTGAATAGACGTTTCCATACATGCTGTAGTAAAGAACCAGAATCTTTATCTCGTCCATGGAAAACTTTTGTTATTATTCAATCTCAATGGGCTTTTCTGCCTGCCACAGTCCGTGTAGATTGCACATTGCCCATGCTTTCAGAAAACCATGACTGTGAGAAAGTTTTACCCTGAATGTTACCTCAGGGTATGAAGAGCCACCATTGAAGTAGGCCCTTGTAAGAAAAGTATCTCCGCTATAAAGTTCTACCCACTGGATGAAATGGCCTGCTTCGTTTGGATGAGAAACAATCTTTCCCACTTCAATTTTCACATCGAACTCTTCATCTCTTTTCACCTTATCCGGAGCACTTATCACAGGTATGTGTTTCTTTTCGAAGTCAGTCATATTTGCGACATCCTTTGGCCTGTTAACTCCGCACAAAATATCATCTTCGCACTTATAAGCCTTTTTCTCTTCCATTTTTCCCCCTTGTTAACTGTTCAATTTTAGATGCGCTGAAATCTTTTTTTGTTTCATTTTTCTTTTGCGAAAATCAGTTCTCCTTCTGAATATAGTTCTAAAGCTAAATTTTTTAGAAGCAAAATTTTCGGCTTTTTTGAAATGTTATTAAGCGCAACAAAGATGCAGGGAAAACAGCCATCAAGTCCACCTATTTTAATGCTTGTTCCATGTTTTCCGTTAACCATAACACCTATTCTTCCATCTTTTTCTTTGACAAGACGACCAACAGCCGGTGTTTTTGAAAATTTTGGTTTTGTTGGGTCCCAGCATGTTGAAACCCTGTGTCTTTTAAAATTGCCGTGGTCATCTATGAGTTTCAAAGAGCGGATTTCGACTGTTTTCGCACCAGCTTGCAGGTTTGGACTCAGGGTTTTCCAGAACATTGACTTTTTTTCTTTTTGATTTATTCTATCACAAATCGCTCTTTTTTTCTAAAGGAGGGATAAATGGATGAGAGAATAAAAAAGATTCTGTCAAAAATGACTCTTGAAGAAAAAACAGCGCAGTTGATGTGCGTGGAAAGAAATCAATTGCTTGAAAAAGAAAATTTTTCACCTTCAAAAGCTAATGCTGTATTGAAAAACGGCGCAGGTCAGATCAGTCCGGTTTTAAGACAATTTGAGTCTGAACAGGGAACAGAAATTGCAAATGAAATTCAAAAGATTGCTGCAGGCACCGGACCAAAAGTTCCTGTGATCATTCATGATGAGTGCCTTCACGGTTGTATGGCAGAGGGCTCAACAAGTTTTCCGCAGTCAATAGCGCTTGCAAGCAGCTGGGAACCCGCAATGGTTGAGAAAATCGCCAGGATTATTGGAAAAGAAACAAGAGCAAGAGGGATTCATCAGGCGCTTTCTCCAACAATAAATATTGCCAGGGATTCAAGACATGGTAGGGTTGAGGAGACATACGGAGAAGACCCTTATCTAACATCTTTGATGGCTGTTGCTTTCATTAAAGGATTGCAAAGCCAAAAGGTTATTGCGACCCCAAAACATTTTGCTGCTGATTTTGCAGGTGATGGCGGAAGGGATAGCGGTCCTGTGTTTTTTTCAGAAAGGATTTTAAGAGAGGTATTTTTCCCTGCTTTCAAAGCAAGCATTATAGAAGCAAAGGCATTAAGCGTAATGGCTGCCTATAACTCAATAAACGGAATTCCTTCTTCATCAAACAGGTGGCTTTTGACAGATGTGTTGAGGGGTGAATGGGGATTTGACGGATTTGTTGTTTCTGACTATGGCTCTGTCTGGGGACTTTATGGAAGTCACGGCGTTGCTGATAGTCTTGCCGGCGCTGGACATCTTGCCCTTGAGGCAGGGCTGGACATTGAAATTCCAGATTCGCCGTGTTTTTCTCATCTTGCACAGCTTGTTAGAGAAGGAAGGGTTTCAGAATCCCTGATTGATATCGCTGTTGAAAGGGTTTTAAAGGGTAAAATCTGGCTTGGGTTATTTGAAAGTCCTTTCTCGGATCCAGAAAAAGCCAAAAAAATTTGTGATTGCGAGGAGCACAGGAATTTTGCCCTGAAGGCTGCTGAAAGATGTATGGTTCTACTTAAAAACAATGGGATTCTTCCACTTTCAACTGACACTGGTTCAATTGCGGTGATCGGTCCAAACGCTGACGCAGTGCGGCTTGGTGGATACAGCGGTTCTGGAATAAAGGTTGTGACAGCGTTTGAAGGAATAAAAAACAAAATCTCAAAAAGGACTAAACTTTATTTTGCTGAGGGATGTAAGGTCAACAGCATAGATAAATCAGGTTTTTCAAAGGCGGTTTCTGCGGCTCAGAGGGCTGATGTCGCGATTTTAGTAATGGGAAATTCTTCTGAAACAGAAGGAGAAAACAGGGATAGATGCAACCTTAATCTTCCCGGGGTTCAGGAAGATTTAATCAAGGCGGTTTCTGATACCGGGACTCCGGTTATTGTTGTTCTCATCAATGGAAGCGCAATAACAATGCAAAACTGGATTGGCTGTGTTGATGCGGTGATAGAGGCGTGGTATCCTGGAGAAGAAGGTGGAAACGCAATAGCAAATGTCCTCTTTGGCGATTATAACCCATCTGGTAAACTTCCAATTACATTTCCCCGTTTTACAGGACAGCTTCCGCTTTATTATAACCACCTACCCTGTTTGAGGAAATACGATTATGTTGAGGTGAGGGGATTCCAGCCAATGTTTCCTTTTGGATATGGGCTCAGCTACACGAGTTTCAATTATAGGAACTTAAAGGTCTTTTCTGGTAAAAGCAGCATCAAGATTTCAGTAGAAATTGAAAACACGGGGAAATATGAAGGAAATGAAGTGGTTCAGCTTTATTTGAGGGATATTGTTTGCTCTGTTATAAGACCGGTAAAGCAGCTTGTTAGATTTGAGAAAATACACCTGAAACCAGGCGAAAAAAAGATTGTTGATTTTTCTTTGAACCATCAAGATGTTTCATTTCTTGATGAAAATCTGAAACCAAAAGTGGAACCAGGACTTTTTGAAGTAATGGCCGGCCCAAATAGCGCGCAAGGGCTGAAGGCAACATTTGAAATAAAATAACCCTTATGTCTATAGAAATATTCAAAAGTATCTTAAATCTGCAACCTGCTGAAAGGGTTGGAAGAACAGAGTACTGCAGCCACTGGTCTTTAATTAAGCATATCACTGGATTGGACCCGACTAATCCTGAACAATCCCACCAGGCATACAGGAAATTCTACCAGTGGGTTCCTTATGATTTTTTATGGTCAACAAATGATGGACCTGTCAAATGGAGCGAACTTGGAAGAACCACTGATATGGGGCACGCTGTTTTTTTAGAAGATGGAAGCGATTACAGAAAACCGCAGGTCTGTCCCTTCAGGTCAGTGGAAGAAGTATTAAATTTTGACGCAGCAAAAGAGTATGGAGCACCTGATATTGAAGAAAGAGCAATTTTTTTCAAACAATCCCTTGAGAATGCTCAAAAGGCATATCCTGATACTGTGGTAACAGCCGGTTATTACAAAACCATTGTTTCTGGTTGCATCGAAAGCTTTGGCTGGGAGATGCTTCTTGAAGCAGTTGGTTATGACCCTGAAAGATTTGGAGATTATGTTCTTGAAGGATTTTTTAACCTTTCTCTGGCTAATTATCAGGCGTGGGCAAAAGTAGGACATTTTGCTTTTATTTCTCATGACGATATGGTATGGTCAAATGGCGCAATATTCAATCCGGAATGGTACAGAAAATATATTTTCCCGAGATACAAAAAACTATGGTCTGTTTTGAAAGAAAAGGGCATAAAAGTGCTGTTTTGTTCTGACGGCAATTTTACTGAATTTATTGACGATATAGCGCAGGCAGGAGCAGACGGATTTATCTTTGAGCCATTAACTGACTTGGAAACTGTAGTCAAAAAGTACGGCAGGACCCATGTGATTGTTGGTAACGCTGATTGCAGAGTTTTAACCTTTGGAACAAAGCAGGACATTGAAAAAGAGGTTTTAAGGTGTTTCAATACAGCGAAAAAATGCCCTGGCTTTGTAATGGCTGTGGGAAACCATATTCCACCGAATGTTCCTCTGGACAACGCTCTGTATTATTTTGAAGCAGTCAAAAAATACCAAAAAAGGTAGGAAAAACTATGAAACCAGAAAGCAAAAATTTGTTTAATGTTGACTGCAATGGCTTTTTTTACAAATATAACAAAAAAAGCCTCTGGTATTATCCTGAAAACAAAAGGTTCAGCGCAAAACATATCCATCACTGTATTGATGTTCTCGCCCAAAATGGAGTTGACACAGTTTGCATAAACAGCAATGCCCAGGTTGCCTGGTATCCGAGCAAGCGCGTTGAGACAAACCTTGATGGATATAAAAGGGGTGATAAATCATTTTTCTTCGGACATATTCTCGGTCAACCAATGACTGAAGAACAGATTGACAGGTATCTTAACGAGATGGTATGATGGATAGATATCTTGACCTTGTTGAGGATGGAGCTGACTGGTTAGATGAAGCAACAAAGGCATGCAGAAGAAATCGGATTTCGCCGTGGGTTTCAATAAGAATGAATGACATGCATGGCGCAAGTTTAAAACCAGAATTTGATTTTATGAATTGCAAACTTTTTAAAGACAAAAAGATGCGTCTAAGAGGAATAACAAGCAATCCAGAAGAAAGTCCAAATATTGCCTGGCAGGGGCTTAACTATGAAAAAAAGGAAGTCCGAAATTATATGAAAGAGTTAATCAGGGACTGTGTCGAGAATTATGATTTTGATGGCATTGAACTTGACTGGACACGATGGCCTCTGTGTTGTGAAGCGCCTGCATCACAAAAGGCGATTGATTTAATAACTGACTGGCATTTTGAAATAAGAAAACTATGCAATATGAAAGCGAAAAAAACAGGCAAACCATTTTACATGGGTATCAGATATGCCGGTACTTTTGAACAACTAAGGCAGATTGGAATTGATATACCTGCAATGGGGAAAAAGGGAATGCTTGATTTTGTTTGCCCGACAAATACCTGGCAGACATCCTGGGATATCCCTTATGACAGAATAAAAAATGAGCTTGGTAAGGATATCGCGGTTTATGGTGTGGTTGAACTTGGAACTAACTGGCTGATGGTATATTTCCCTGGAAAAACTCCAAATAAATCCATTGGCGCTTCTGATGCGAGGGGATACAGATTAAATGCCTTCAGTCCTGAAATACTCAGAGGCAATGCAGCAGGTAAACTTGCTCTTGGATGCGATGGAATTGAGACATTCAATTTCTTTTGCGCTGATACACCCGGACACTGGTTCTGGGAAGACGCAGATTTTTTTGCCGATTATTCATCCTTGAAAAACCTCCATAACACTGAATATCTCAAAGGCAAACCCAAATTTTATACCTTTTCATCCGGGGTCGGATTTTATGTCCACAACTTTTTTGAGTCAATCGGCCAGGTTCCCTGTCATATTGAGCCTCAATGCAGAAAAGAATTTGTTCTTCCAATGATGAAAGAGCCGGAAAAAAAAATGAGAATTATCATTCAGGTTGTAGTGGAAAAAAAGGAAAAAATGCCATCTATTGGTATTAGCTTTAATGGTCGCTGGCCCAATTTCAAAGGCAAACAGACAGACAAACTTTTGTGCCCTGCAGGTTATACCCATCATGTGCCCGAGCATACCGCATTCAATTTTGAGTTTGATCCATCCATGATAAAAAATGGATACAACAGCATTGTTGTGATGAATGGAAGCCATAACTGGCACAAAGACGAAGAAAGGAAAAAAGAAACCGTCAGGATTGTAAGCGTTGAAGTTTTTTACACCAAAAACAAGGAGGAATTATGTTTGTAAAAAGTATCAGAAGAATTACTGATGACGCATACCATAATGCTTTTACAGGAGCCTGTTTTTTCAAAGGTTCCCTTTATGTAGCTTACAGGCAGGGCGCAGCGCATGCTGACCCAACAGGAAAAATCATTGTGCTAAGAAGCGATGATGACGGAAAACATTTTGAAATCGTGGCTGCATTTAGAAAAAAATGTGATGCAAGGGATGCTTATCTTTACACTGATGGAAAAAGGCTTTTTGTTGTTGGCTTTGAGGCAGGAGATGAAATTAGTGCCTTTGCTGCCCATACGGAAAATGGCAGAAACTGGAGCCAGTGGACAGAAATGACAGGCACAGATAATTTTATCTTATGGAGGCCCCAGTTTTACAATGGAAGGTATTTTTGCGCTGCTTACGGCGAGTTTAAAAGTGAAAGTTCATCAACTGTTGCCTGGTTTGAGAGTGATGACGGAATAAACTGGGAGAAAAAGTATGTAATACATAAAGGAAAGGATATTCCAACAGAGTGTTACCTTGATTTCAAAAAAGATGGCACCGCAGTGATGATAATGAGATGCGATGATAAAAGCAGAAGACCATATCTTTGCACTTCAAAGCCGCCTTACAGAAAATGGGAAATGAAGCGTCTTGATATTCCACTGGAAGGACCGGCTTTGTGGTTGATTGAAGATGATATATGGATTTCAGGAAGGTGGTTTCTGCACCCTGACATTGCCCATTTGGCCGTATTTAAAATTATAAAAAATAAACCGGAATTAAGAATTGTTTTGCCATCAGGTCCTGGTTTCGACATTTCATATATGGGGGTCGCAAAGGACCCTGAAAATCCTGCAAGATGCATACTTTCTTATTATTCAGGTCACACTGCGCCAGATGATCCTGATATTGATCAGTTCAGCCATCCTGACATATACCTTGTTGATGCATTGTTCAAACTTGACACAAGAGATTTCATCATG